>JANWLJ010000281.1 GCA_025450955.1 Polyangium sp. (in: bacteria)
AAGTATCACGATGTGCTGCTCTGTTCGGGTGAATCCGAGCCGCCCCACGCCCCGATCATGCCACCGGGCGAGCTCTCCGATCAGCAAGTCGTCGACGGCATGCGGGCCATCAAGGCAAAAGTGGCCGCGTGCTACGCTGGCGTCCCCGGAGTTGCACAGGTCGCGCTCACAGTGGGTGCAAACGGTCGAGTAACCATCGCGAAGACAACCGGCCCGCTCGCTGGCACAACGGAAGCCCGCTGCGTCGAAGCGGTGGTGAGGAGCGCGCAGTTCCCGCCGCTCACAAACGGCGTCGCCGAACAGTCCTTCCAGTACCCATTTGTCCTGCGATAGCCCGGCGCGGCTGCTCATCGGCGATCTGTTGAAGGTGAGGACTGCTTCCGCCGATTCTCCTCGAGATGGCTCGCGTTCCCGTTTGGACCATTTGGACATTGTGGGTTATGCGGGTAACGATTTCGCCCGGTTCTGCCGACGGTCGTGTCCCCTTCCGCGATCCCACGCCAGCCTGTAGCCCTCTTCGTCAGTAAAAGATCCTTTATTTTCCCGTTCCGCTAAACAGCGATCCCTTTTTAGCGATCAGCTTGCGTTGCAGGCGGTGAGCTCGCTCGCGCAGTTGGTGCTGATGCAATTCTGGCAGGCGGTCGACGAGGGATCTTGGCAGGGGGGCTGGGCGGCGTCGGAGTTGTAGCAGGCGGGCTGGGCGCAGTCGCGCAGGGCGCCGAAGGTCGACTGGGCGGCGGGGCTGGCGGCGTTCAGGCAGGCGGGCACGCAGGTCGACATGTTCGACTGGGTGCACTGGCGGATGCAGCCGAACAGCGCGCCGCAGCCGAGCTGCGCGAGATCGGTCTTGGCGTGGAGATCGGCGGGCGCCGCCTGATCGACGCCGAGATCGGTCGGGGTCGTGGAGCCGCCGCAGGCTGCGAGCGCCAAAGAGAGCACGAGAAAATATTTGGTCATCGGGATTCTCCGCGGCAGCCGCGCCGCGAATCATTGGTACCCGGAGCGGCTCGGCGGGTTGCCGCGTTTCGGCGCGGCTTGCAGCGGCGCGACGGATACGCAAGTTATTCACGTGAGCAGGCGATCGATTTATCGCGTCTCGTGGCGATCGGCGTTGGTGTCGCTCGGCGCGCTGGCGGTCCAGCTCTCTCCCTTCACCATCTCGAAGAGCCTGATCAGGAAGCGTGCGCCCGGCGATCCACGGAAGGTGAACGCGCTCGATCGCACGGCAATCGGCTGGCACAGCCGCGTTGCGCTAGAGCTCAGCCTGGCCGGGACGACGCTCGCGGTCGCCCTGCCGGCCGTGATCGATTGGCTCGACGTCGGCGAGAATTTTGCCACTCTTCTCGAAGACGCGATCGTGCTCGGCGAGGCGGTCGCGGCCGACGGCCTGCTCAACACCATCGTCAAATACGCGGTGCGCCGTCCGCTGCCGGAGGTCTACGCCGGGCAGGCGCCCGAGCTGGAAAAGAGTCCGCGCGGCTATCGCGCGTTCTTCTCCGGCCACGTCTCGGCCACCGCGTCGCTCGCGCTCTCGGCCGCGATCACGCTGCGCCTGCGCCATCCGCAGCTGAAATGGCCCTTCATCGCGAGCGGCGCGCTCATCTCGGTGGTCGCCTTCGGTCGGGTTTTTGCCGGCAAACACTTCTGGACCGATGTGATCACCGGCGCGGTGGTCGGCGCGACCTCGGCCTTCGGGTTCGCGCGGCTGCACCGGCGCGGCCACGGCTGGAAACCCGCGCACCGCTGGTGAGTCAGGCGATTCGTTTCAGTTGAGCGTTTCGCGGACCGGCGCCAAAGGCGCTTCGGCTTCGGGCGCGCCGAACTGCTCGTCGACCAGCTTGGCGTACAGGCCGCCTTCGCGATAGAGCTCGGCGTGGGTGCCGCGCTCGACGATGCGGCCGTGATCGACCACCAGGATCTGATCGGCCCTGAGCACCGTCGAGAGTCGGTGGGCGATCGCGATGGTGGTGCGGCCGCGCATGAGCGGCTCGAGCGCGGCCTGGATCAGCCGCTCGCTGGCGGTGTCGAGCGCGCTCGTCGCCTCGTCGAGGATCACGATCGGCGCGCCTTTGAGCAGCACCCGCGCGATCGCCAGGCGCTGGCGCTCGCCGCCCGAGAGCTTGTAGCCGCGCTCGCCGACCAGCGTCTCGTAGCCCTCGGGGAGCTGAAGGATCCGCTCGTGGATCTGCGCCGCGCGCGCCGCCGCCTCGAGCTCCTCGTCGGTGGCGTCGGGGCGGGCGTAGCGCAGATTCTCGCGCACCGTCGCGTGACAGAGGAAGGACTCCTGGGTGACCACGCCCACCGCCTGGCCGATCGAGGCCAGGGTCACCTCGCGCACGTCGGTGCCGTCGACGCGGATCGCGCCAGAGCCCACGTCATAGAGGCGCGGGATGAGATAGGTGATGGTGGTCTTGCCCGCGCCCGACGGACCGACGAGCGCGGTGAGCTCGCCCGGTCGCGCGGTGAACGAGACCTCGGCGAGCGCTTGCGGCGCGTCTTGGCCTTCGCGATAGGCGAAGCTCACCCGATCGAAGGTGACCTCGCCGCGCGACGCGGAGAGCGGCCGGGCGCCCGGACGATCGCCGACCTCGATCGGCAGATCGAGATATTCGAAGATCCGATCGAAGAGCGCGAGCGCGCCCTGGATATTGACCTGCACGCCGAACAATCGCCCGACGGGAAAGAACAGCCGGTTTTGCAGCGCGACGAACGCGATGATCGATCCGAGCGTCTCGGTGCCCTTGGCGACCGCGCGGCCACCGACGAGATAGATGAGCGCCGGCGCCACCGCCCAGAAGGTCTGGATGGTGACCCAGAAGATCTGGCCGATCATGGCGCGCTTGAGCTCGAGGTCGGTGAGATCGCGGCTGAGCCCGGTGAAGCGATCGATCTCGCGCTTCTGCCGGCCGAAGGTCTTGGTGAGGAGAGCGCCCGAGACGCTGAGCGTCTCCTCCATCATCGCCGACAGATCGGCGACCTTGATCTGCGCGTCCTTCGACAGGCGGCGGCGGATCGAGCCCGCCTTGCGGGTCGGATAGACGAACAGCGGCAGCATCGCGAGGCAGATGAGGGTGAGCTTCCAGTCGAGCGCGAACATCAGCGCCAGGGTCGAGAGCGTCATCACCGCGTCGGTGAGGATCTGGCTCGCGGTGGTGGTGACCAGCTCCTGCACGCCGGAGACGTCGGCGGTGATGCGCGAGAGGATCTCGCCGGCGCGGGTCTCGGTGAAGAACTTGAGGCTCATCCGCTGCATGTGCGCGTAGAGCCCGGTGCGCAGATCGAACATCACCCGCTGCCCGACCAGCGTGGTCTGGTAGGTCTCGAAGGTGTCGATTGCGCCCGAGAGCAGGGTCACCGCCACCATCGCTGCGGCGAGCAGGAGAAGCAGGCGCAAATCGCGCGCCGGCAGCGCGCGGTCGATGATCTGCCGCACCAAAAGCGGGTTGGCGAGCCCGAGCACCGAGGTGCCGGCGATCGCGATCGCCACCACGATCCCGCGGCGCCAATACGGCCTGAAGCAGCCGGCCACCCGGCCGATGGTCGCCCGGGCGATCGGCTTCTTTTTGGTCTCGGGCGCCATCTTCATAGGATGAGATGCGCGAGGCCTTCAGACAATCTCAGAGCCACTCCTGCGGCTTGAGCCAGTCGGCGAGCTGGGCTTCGCGGGAGCCGGGCGGAAAGCGGGCGTCGTACTCCCAGCGGACCAGTGGCGGCAGCGACATCAAGATCGACTCGGTGCGCCCGTCGGTCTTGAGGCCGAAGGTGGTGCCGCGATCGTAGAGCAGGTTGAACTCGACGTAGCGGCCGCGGCGCAGGAGCTGAAACGAGCGCTCGCGATCGCCGTAGATGAGCTCGCGCCGCCGCCGTACGATCGGCAGATAGGCCTCGAGAAAGGTGGCGCCGGCGTCGCGCACGAAGGCGAAGTCGCGCTCGGCGTCGCGCTGCAAGGTGTCGAAGAAGATGCCGCCGATACCGCGGGTCTCCTGCCGGTGCGGCAGATAGAAATATTCGTCGCACCATTTTTTGAAACGCGGATAACAGGTCGGGTCGTGACGGTCGCAGACCGTCTTCCAGGCGCGGTGGAAATGGACCGCGTCCTCGCGCTCGGGATAGTAGGGCGTCAGATCGGCGCCGCCGCCGAACCAGCGCGCCTCGCCGCGCCGGAGCACGCGAAAGTTGGCGTGCACCGTCGGCACCATCGGGCTCTTCGGATGGAGCACCAGCGAGATCCCGCTCGCGAAGAAGTCGAGGCCGTCGCCCGGCAGCGCGCCGGCGAAGTCGGGCTTGAGCTGCCCGTGCACCGACGAGAAGTTGACCCCCGCCTTTTCGAACAGCGCGCCGTCGGTGAGCACGCGCGAGATCCCGCCGCCGCCGCCCGGGCGCTGCCACTCGTCGGCGCGAAACAGCGCGGTGCCGTCCTCGGTCTCGAGCGCGCCGCAGATGGTCTGTTGCAGCTCGCGAAAAAAAGTCTCCGCCCGCGCTTCGATCGGCTCGGTCATTTCGCCCTCGCGCTTCCTTGCAGCCAGCTCACTCCGCCGCGATCGTCGCGGAGCACCGCCCACAGCCGCACCTCGCCGCCGGGCGCGGTCGCGGTCAGCATCTCCGGATCGGGCGCGGTCCACTTGGTGGTCACCACCGTGATCGGCTGAGTGGTGGGGCAGTCGGATTGGGTCGCGCACGGGTGGCCGCCCGAATCTTTGCCGTCGGGGACGAACAGGCTGCGGCCGCCGTCGATCTTGCCGCCGGTGGCGAACCAGGCGACGGTGAGCGCCTCATATTGCGTGCCGAGGAGCTTTCCGCTGTTCTGGTCGAAGCGCGGCTCCTGTTCGGCCGCGTCGGCGGCGCGGCTGGCGCGGAGCTCGAAGGTGGGCGCGTCCTTCACCGGCGCGACGTCGAACGCGCCGCCGTCGGCATCGAGCGCGGCGGCGACGCCGAGGTCGGAGTCCTCGACGAGCGAGAGATCGGTGAGGAGCGGATTGTGGTTCGGCGCAGGCTTGGTTCCGTCGGCGAGCGCATAGTCGGGCGCGGTCACCACCAGCCGCTTGAGCGCCACCACGCAGTGATCGGGATGCGGCTGCTGATTGCCGCTGGTCGCCGCATCGATGAGGCAGCCGAACGCCGACTGATTGTCGGCGACCACCAGCGTAATGAGGAGCTGAGTGGTCTCGCCCTTTCCGACCGCGCTCGCGCTCGGCGTGTAGCTCACGTTCTCGTCGGTGCCGATCTCGCACAAGCTGGCGCCCGGCTGATCTTTACAGAGCGGCAGCGAGGTCGGGGTCGCGTCGGTGGCGACCTGGCTCGACGGGCCGAGGCCGCACGGCGCCTCCTCGCTCGCGCCCGGCGGAATCGCGCAGGCCAGCCACAGATAGCTCACGGTCGGATTGGCCACCGACGCGTCGAGCTGCGGCAACAGCGGCTCGACCACCAGCGCGCTCAAGCTCGACGGCGCGCCCGGCGCCACCTCGGGCGGCTCGGCCTTGACCGCCAGCACCCGCAGCTTGTCGATGTGGCTCGCCGACGGCAGCGTGCTGCTGCAGCCGCAAACGACGAGCATCACCAGGGCCAGCCCGAATGCTTTCATGCCGGCCGAGTATAGCATCGTCAAAATGACGCCCGCAGCCCCAGCGACGGCAGAATCGGCAAGCCGTGCACCGCCGCGCGCAGGGTGTAGTCGTAGGCGTAGGCCCAACCTTCGACGTTCGGCTGGTTGGTGATGTTCGAGATATCGATATACGCGCCGAGAATCCAGGTTTTGAAAACGAATCGCTTATCGATCCGCAGATCGAGCTGCACGAAGTCGGGCATGCGGGTCGCGTAGGGCGCGCCCGGCTGCGGATAGTAGGTGTCGCGGTCGGCGTCGAAGACGGTGAGCGCCCCGGCGAGCAGCGAGGTGTCGGGGTTGCCGGTCGCATAACGGAAGCGCACCCCGACGTCGAAGTCGTAGGGCAGGTGATAGCCGACGATGAGCGTGAGGATGTGGGTCTGATCGTATTCGAACGGCCGCCACGGCTGGCCCGGGTGATCCTGCCGCTCGCTCTTCATGATGGTGTAGGCGATCCAGCCGTAGACATATTTCGAGCTGTCGTTCTTGAGGAGAAAGTCGGCGCCGTAGGCGCGGCCGATGCCCTCGTCGCTGTAGACCAATGGTTTAACCATTCCGCCCCGCAGGGTGTAGTCGCTCGAGTCGACCGCGAGGTCGCGCAGATCTTTGTAGAACGCGTTCACCTCGAGGCTGAGCGCGCGAAATTTCCGAATCGGCCGGGTCTCGATCCCGACGGTGAGATGGATCGCCTGCTCCGGCCGCACCGCCGGATTGCCGAGCACCGGGTTGTCGTAGGGCGCCTGCGGCGGCATGTAGAACAGGCCCGCTCCCGCCTTGAGCCAGGTCTCGTGCGCGACGCGGTAGCGCGCCATCAGCCGCGGCTGCACGTAGGTGCCGGGCTTGTCGTTGAACCAATCGACCCGCACCCCGGGAATCAGCTCGAGCCGATCGGTCGGCTTCCAATCGGCCTCGACGTAAACCGCCGGATATCCCTCGTAGCCTTTATTCGAGAGCAGTTTTTTTTGCTCGAGCGCGATCGGCGGCTGGGTCTGCCCCTCGGTGGCCGGGCTCGGCGCATTCACGTTCACCCAGAAATAGTCGGTCTGCACGTCGAGCCCATACGTCATTTTCAGCTTCTTCGAATATCGCCAGTGCGCCTCCAGCCGGGCGTCGGTCTCCACCACGTCGAGGTTGAAGCGCGCCGCCAGCCCGAGCGTGGCGTCCTGGTGCTGCACCCCGGCGTGGAGCGTCGCCGACAGCTCGAGGTTTTTCCATTTCTTGGAATAGCTGGCGGTGAGCGTGTGAAACCACATCCGGGTGCCGAACTGCCCGACCAAAGACGGGTCGGTGTCGGGCGCGGTCTTGTTGACCAGCGCCAATTCGTCGTCGGAGCCGAACAGGATCAATTTGAAATGGCCGCCGCCGAGCGGATAGTCGAACAGCCCCTGATAATCGTAATAGCGCGGCGCGACGGTGAAGCCGCTGTTCGGCAGGACCGCGCCCAGGATCGCGTCGGCGTAGCTGCGCCGGATCGAGAGCGCGAACGAGCCCTTCTTCTTGGTGACCGGCCCCTCGACGATCAGGTGCGCGTCGAACAGATCGATCTTGATGTCGCCGTGAAAGCGGTCGCGCTTGCCCTCGCGCGGGACGATGTCGACGATCCCGCCGGTGAGCCGGCCGTAGCGCACGCTGAAGTTCGAAGGAATGAGATCGAACCGCTCGAGCAGGTAGGAGTTGAAGGTCGAGGTGCCGAGCGCGAAGTGAAACGCCTGCGGGATCTGCATCCCATTTAGAAACGCGCCCGACTCGCCCGGCGCCGAGCCGCGGATCACCAGCTGCCCGAGATCGAACGGCGAGCGCGCCACCGACGGCAAATTGAGCACCGCCTGGAGCGCGTCGCCATGCGTGCCGGGGATGCGCCGCACCTCGTCGCCGGTCAGGCTCACCCGCGACACCTCGACCCGCGCCGGCTGCGAGCGCACCGTCGACTCGTAGCGCGCGTAGCTGTTGCGCCGGAGCGCATAGTCGACGGTCAATTTCTCTCGCGCGCGCAGTGTCTCTTTGATCTCGAGAGTGCGGTAGCCCGGCGCGGCCAAGACCACCGTCACCGCGCCCGCCAAGCTCGCCGGCAGCCTCAGCGCGAACCCGCCGCTCTCGTCGCTGTGGGTCTGCGCGAGCGCGCTGCCCGCGCCGTCGAGCACGATCACCGCCACGTCTGAAAGCGGAGTGCGGGTGCCGCGCTCGGCGACCCGGCCCTCGAGCCGCACCGGCGGCGCGTGCGGCGATTTGCTCGCCGTCTTCTGCGCCCACGCGCAAGGCGCCAGACAGATGAGGACCGCGATCGACGCGCGCACGCGAGCCACGGTCGCCGATGATACCGGAGCCGCGCGCCGACTAACGGTCGATTTCGAAGTTGAAGGTGTAGTCGAGCGCGAACGCCGCCGGCTTGCCGTCGGAGGCGATCGCCGGCTGGAACCGGCACTCCGGCCGCTTTCGCATCGCCTGCACCGCGAGCTGGTCGAGCCCGTGGCCGAGCCCGCTTATCACCTTGATGCTGTGGATGTGCCCGCGCTCGTCGAGCTCGATGTGCAGCTTGACCTTGCCCTCGATCCCGAGCTGCTGCGCCTCGTCGGGATAGGGCAGCCCGTGCGAGCAGGCGTCGCCGTCGATCTCGGGATATTTTTTGATGTAGAGCTCGCTCACCGGCTGATACGACGGCTTCTGCGGCGCCGGCGCGGCTGGCAGCGGGGTGACCGCGCCGCCATGCTTGGCCGACTTCGACGGATCGATCATGGTGGTGTTGCCGACCGGCACCGCGAACGACGAATCGCTCTCGGTGGTCGACGACATGGTCACTCCGAAGACCGGCTTCGGCGGATCTTTCGGCGGCGTCTTGGGCGGCGGCGCGTTCGGCGGGGGCGGCGCGGGCGGCTCGACCGGCGGCTTGGTCTTGTGCTTCACGATCACCCGCTTCGGCTCGGGCACCGGCTCGGGCGGCTTTTGCGGCTCGGGCGGCGTCAGCACCGGCGGCGGCGGGGTCTTGCGCACCTCGACCTCGACGATCTGGGGCGGCGGCGCGGTGCGCAGCTTCATCGACGAAAGGCCGTAAGCGATCCCGGCGTGCGCGGCGAGCGCGGCGACGGCGGCGATCAGATCGGTCCTTCCGGCCAACGGCTCCTCCGTCTACGCGGGCTACTGGGCGGCGTCGGTGTTGAGCGCGAACTTGTGCACGCCGAGCTGCTTGACCAGGTCGACGATGTGCACCACGTCGCCGTAGCTGATTCCCTTGTCGGCGGCGATGATCGCCTGGAGGTCTTTGTTCTTGGTGAGGAGCGCCGGAATCAGCGTCCGCACCTTGCTCTCGTCGGTGGCCTCGCCGTTGGCGTAGAGCGTGTAGCCGCCTTCGGCCTTGCGCTGGAGCGTGAGCGCGAGCGTCGACTTGAGCGTGTCGTCGCCGGTGGCCGCCTTGGGCAGCTCGACCTTGATCGAGGGATTGTTCACGATCGACGGCACGACGATCATGAACACGATCAAAAGCACCAGGGTGATGTCGACGAGCGGCGTGACGTTGATGTCGGCGATCATTCCGCCGCCGTCGTCGTCCTCGTACGAGGCGCCGCCGGCCATCACTTCACCTCGGAGAGGCTGGGCTTCTTCGCCGCCGCCTGATCCTCACCCTTGAGCTCGGACAAAACCAGGTGGGCGAGCGAGTCCACCTTGCTGATGGTGGCGCGCACCCGCCTTTGGAAATAGTTGAACCCGATGACCGCCGGGATCGCGACCAGAAGGCCGATCGCGGTCGCGACCAGCGCCTCGAACACGCCGGCCATGACCGCCGCCGAAGCCGCGCCGCCGCCCGCCGAGCCGGTGAGATCGTGCGACGCCTTGATGATGCCGAGCACGGTGCCGAACAGACCGATGAACGGGGTGTTGTTGCCGAGCGTGCCGAGCACCGCCAGGTTGCGATCGAGCCGCAGCCGCTCGCGCGCCTTGGCCGAGAGCATCGCCTCCGACACCGCCTCCGAGCCGCGATCGACCTCCGCCAGCCCGGCATTGATCACGATCGCCTCGACGCAGTCCGAGCCTTCGAGCAGCTTGCGCGCCTCGCCGACCTTGCCGCCGCGCAGCAGCTTCTTGAGCTGCTCGCCGACTCCCGCGCCGTCGAAATTGTGGGTGAGAAAGAACCAGGCGCGCTCGATCATGATCGCCAGGCTGATGCACGACAGCACCACCAACAGCCACAGCACCCATTCGGCGCCGAGCAGCGTGAATCCGAGGAATCTTTGCGTGATGTTCATGAGCGGACGGAGGCCTCCGGGACCGCGGTTGGTTTATCAGCAAACGCTGAAGCGGCAAGTCTATGCCGTGAAAGCCAGGCTTTCAAACCAATCTGACGCCCGATCGCCCCGATCCGTTGCTTGTACGAGCCCCTTCGGGTCTCGACAAGCCTGACCCATTTTAGACCGCAATCCCTTTCGGGATTGCTCAACGAATCGGCGGGAGAAACTGCGGCGTCGGCCCCGCCTGAGGCAGCGGCAGGTTGTCCGGCCGCGACAGCCCCGCGCGCGCATACTGAACCGTGTTCAAGACCAGCATCACCGGCCCGATGACGATCGAGTAGTAGCTGGTCCAGCCGATCGTCACCAGCACGAGAAATCGTTTCCAATATTCCTTGTGCAAACAGCGCCGGCACACCTGCATCGGCGTCGTCTCGCGAATATGGGTCGCGATGATGCCGATGTTCTTGCGGTAGGTGACGTTCCAGGTCGGGGCGGGCGCCATGCACCGGCTGCAGGTCATGGGGGGAGGATACGAGGGGAGGGGGAGGATCTTGCCGGAGTTGGAAGGGATGGCGGCGGGGCTCGGGGCGCGGGAGCGGGGCGCGGGAGCGGAGCGGGAGCGGAGCGGGAGCGGGGCGGTGGTGGTTGATGCGGGCGGGTCGCGGTTGCTGTCACGCGGAGCAGGTGGAGAGTGCGGGCGACGGTGGGGGCGCGGACGGATCGCGTGGCTTTCGACGAGGACGTGTCGGGCGTGCCTCGTGCGGGCGGCTAAGCGGTCGCGGAGCGATGGTGCGGAGAGGACCGGTCCGCGCAGACGCGCGAGTACGCGCCGCTGCTCTCGACGGGCGGTGGTGGGAGGGCGGTCGTGGAGGGCCGCGGCTGCGGCCGCGGCTTGCGGGGCGATCGTGGTTTGCCGCGGGCGCCGAGCGGCGGTCCGGGATGCCGGGGCGAGCGCGGTCGGCGCGGCGAGTTCGGCTTCTGCTTGCGGCGCGGCGGCGAGCGGTGGTGCGGTCGTGCGGTGGTGCGGTCGTGGGTCAGAGAGGATCGGTGGCCTGGCGGAGGAGCCAGGTGTGGGGCGGAGAGATCGGGGGCGGATCGGTCGGAGTCGCGTGCGCCGACGAGCACGGATCGCGCCAGCGACGGGGAATCGTGCGGCCGCTTTGGGCGGCGTGATGATGGCGATTGAAGAGCACGTAGTGGATCGCGTTG
>JANWLJ010000282.1 GCA_025450955.1 Polyangium sp. (in: bacteria)
AGCGGGCGGCTGCGCGGCGGGATGTTCGCCCGCGGCGCGCTGGTCGAGCCGACCCGCAATGGCCTCGCGGTGCCGAAGTCGGCGCTCTTGCCCGGCGACGGCGGCGCCGCCGATCGGATCGCGATCGTCAAGCCCGACGGGACGGTCGCCCACCTCGCGCTCGTGCTCGGCGACGAGGCGGGCGCGCTGGTCGAGGTCCGCTCCGGCCTCTCGGCCGGCGAGCGGGTGATCGTCTCGGGCGGCTACGCCCTGCCCGACGGCACCAAGGTCGAGATCGTCAAGTGAGCGGCACGATCGGCGCGCGCATCGCCCGGCATGGCCGCGGCATCGCGCTCGCGATCGCGCTGGTGGTCGCCGCCGGGGCGCTCGCCTTTTCGCGCCTGCCGCGCGGCCTCTATCCCGAGCTGTCCTTTCCCCGCATCGGCGTCGTCGCCACCCTGCCCGATGCCGCGACCGAGGTGGTGCAGCTCAACGTCACCCGCCCGATTGAAGAGGCGCTGGCGACGGTGCTCGGGGTCACGCGGGTGCGCTCGAAGACCATCCGCGGCGCCGCCGAGCTGTCGGTGATGTTCGAGCCGGACACCGACATGGTGACCGCGCTCCAGCTCGTCCAGGGCAAGCTCGCCGAGCTGCGCGCCGATCTGCCGGCCGGCAGCCGGGTCGAGGCGGAGCGGATCACGCCCACCTCTTTTCCGATTCTCATCCTCAACGTCGACGGCAACGTGCCACCCGCCGAGCTGCGCGATCTCGCGCTCTATCAGGTGCGGCCGGCGCTGTCGCGGGTGCCGGGCGTCGGGCCGGTCACGGTCACCGCCGGAGACGAGCGCGAGATCGAGGTCGAGGTCGATCCCGCCAAGGCCGAGGCCGCCGGGCTCTCGGTAGACGAGATCGGGCGGCGGCTGGCGGCGTCGAACCGCTTCATCACCGTCGGCCGGCTCGATAGGGCCTATCGCCGCTACGCGATCGTGCTCGACGGCCAGGCCGACGTTCAGGCGCAGCTCGGCGACTTCGTGGTGGGCGGCACCGAGAGCGCGCCGGTGCGGCTCGCCGACGTCGCCAAGATCGAGGAGGGCCACGCCGATCCGCAGATGATCGTGCGCTCGCCGCACGGGCCGGCGGCGGCGGTCAACGTCGCCCGGCGCATCGGCGGAGACGTGATCACCCTCGACGCCGCGCTCGAGGCCGAGGTGGCGCGGCTGCGCAAGTCGCTGCCGCCCGGCGTCTCGATCACCCCGGTCTACGAGCAGGCGAACCTCATCTCCGACGCCACCTCGGCGGTGCGCGACGCGATCCTGGTCGGCATCGCGCTCTCGGTGTTGGTGCTGCTCCTGTTTCTTCGCTCGCTGCGCGCGACCTTGGTGGCGGCGCTGGCGGTGCCCTCGTCGCTGGTGGCGGCCTGCGCGGTGATCGCGCTGTTCCACGGCTCACTCAATCTGATGTCGCTCGGCGGGATGGCTATAGCGGTCGGCCTGGTGATCGACGACGCGGTGGTGGTGGTCGAGGCGATCCACCGCGAGCTCTCCTCGGGCGCGCCGCCGCGTCTGGCGGCCGAGGCGGGCGTGACCCTGCTCGCCGGCCCGGTGCTCTCCTCGACGCTGACCACGGTGGTGGTGTTCGCGCCGCTCGCGTTTCTCTCCGGCGTGGTCGGCACCTTCTTCGCCGCGCTGGCGCTCGCGCTCGCGGCGGCGGTGATCGCCGCACTGGTGATCGCGCTGACGGTGATTCCCCTTTTGAGCGCATGGCTGCTCCGCCCGCTACACCAGGCGCGGCCCGAGCGGCTGGCGCCCCGCTACGCCGGCCTGCTCGAGCGCGCGCTCGCGCACCGCCTGATCGTGCTCGTGATCGCGGCGGCGCTGCTCGCCGGCGGCGCGGTGATCGCCACCCGTCTCGAGACCGGCTTCATCCCCGAGCTCGACGAGGGCTCCTACATCTTCGACTACTACGCGCCGATCGGCACCTCGCTCGCCGAAACCGATCAGCTCGCCTCGCAGCTCGACGACATCCTGCGCGCCGATCCCGACGTCGCCACCTTCACCCGCCGCCTCGGCACCGAACTCGGCCCGAAGCGCGCGACCGAGACCAGCCGCGGCGACATCATGGTGCGCCTCAAACCGCACCATCGCCCGATCGAGCAGATCATGGAGGATCAGCGGCGCCTCGCGAGCGCGCGCGTGCCGGCCCTGCGCATCGAGCTCGCCCAGCTCCTGCAAGACATGCTCGGCGATCTGGAGGGCAACCCCGATCCGATCGAGCTCAAGCTGTTCGGCAGCGACGAGGCCGAGCTGCGCAAGCAGGCCAAGCGGGTCGCGGGCGCGATCCGCACCGCGCCGGGCCTGACCGATCTCTTCGACGGCCAGGTGGCCTGCTCGCCCGAGCGGATGGTGCGGCTCGATCCGGTCAAGGCCGGCCGCACCGGGCTCACCACCGACGAGATCGCCGCGCAGATGTCGGCGGCGCTGCTCGGCGCCGAGACCACGCCGCTGCCCGAGCACGATCGGCTGGTGCCGGTGCGGGTGCGCTGGCCCGACGGCGCGCGCTATGGCGAGCACGCGCTCGAGCGGGTCCGCATCCGCACCGCCCGTGGCGCGTGGGTGCCCTTGTCCGAGCTCGGGACCGTCTCCGACGACTGCGCCCCGTCGGAGATCACCCGCGAGAACCTGCGGCTGATGGTGCCGGTGACCGCCCGCCTCGAAGGCACCGATCTCGGCACCGCGATGTCCGAGGTGCAAAAGCGGCTCGCCACGATCACGCTCCCGCCCGGCTACACGATCGAGATTGGCGGGCAGCGGCTCTCGCAGAAGCAGGCCTTTCATTCGCTCGCGCTCGCGCTCGCCGCCGCGGTGGCGCTGGTGCTCCTGGTGTTGGTGTTCCAGTTCGACGGCTTCGCCGCGCCGGCCGCGATCCTCTGCGCCGCGCCGCTCGCGCTCGCCGGCGGGGTCATCGCCTTGTGGGCCAGCGGGACCGCGCTCAACGTCTCGTCGCTGCTCGGCGCGATCCTGCTCATCGGGTTGGTGGTGAAAAACGGCATTCTCCTTTTGCACCGGGCGGCCCTGCGCCAAGAGGAGGGCGAGCCGCTCGACGAAGCGCTCGCCGACGCCGGCCGAATCCGACTGCGCCCGATCCTCATGACCACGCTCTGCACCCTGGTCGGCCTTCTGCCGCTCGCGCTCGGCCTCGGCGCCGGGGCCGAGATGCACAAGCCGCTCGCGATCGCGGTGCTCGGCGGCCTGGTGCTCTCGACGCCGGCGACCCTGTTCGTGGTGCCGGCGATCTACTCGCTCCTGCATCGCCGCGTGCACCGGTAGCCAACCGATTGCGCGCTGGCGCGCCCGCCTTAAGACCGCCGCACCGAATGGGAGGGACACCATGGCCAAGGTCAGCGGCACGAGCGGCAACGGATCCAAGCAGATCGAGCAGGAGATGATCGCGCGCTTCGGGTTTGCGCCCGACTTCTATCAGGCGTTGCCCGAGTCGGCGCTCGCCGACGAGTGGGCCGTCCAGCGAGACTTCGAGCTGGCGGAGACCGTCATCCCGAACAAGTACAAAGAGCTGATCGGCCTCGCGGTCGCCGCGCACATCAAGTGCCGCTACTGCATCTACTTCCACTCCGAGGCGGCCAAGGCGTTCGGCGCCAGCGACGAGGAGCTCAAGGAGGCGGCGTTCATGGGCGGCATGACCGCGCAGTTCTCGAACACGCTCACCGGCATGCAGGTCGAGCTCGATCACTTCAAGCGCGAGGTCGATCGCGCGATCGAGCACATGACCTCGCACGAGCCGGCGGCATCGCCCGCGCACTAGGCCGCCGCCCCTGCCGCCGCCCGACACGGCGCTCGCAATCACCCACCGCCGGCGCTCTTTGCGCGCCGCCGCAGCTCGCCAGCCCGCGAGAGGAGTAAGCGCGGAGTAAGCATCGAAAAGAGCCGCCGCGCGCGCTTGCCAGCGTGCGGAAGATCCGGTAACGCTCTTTTTCGGGGAGGGAAGCTCGACGACGTCAGACTGGCGCCGCTCGTGCGCTCCGCCGATTGATCTCGAAAATCGGAATCCTACTATCGGAGGGGAGCGGGGGATGAGGACGGCGCGGACCGGGCGATCATTGATCCTCGCCAGCTTGGCCGTGGTGTTGGCCTTCCTGGCATCGACCGGCTACACGAAGTGGGTCGCCTCGAAGATCCGCATCGACACCGTCGGGCTGCACCTCAACGCGGTGCCGAGCGCCCGTCATCTGGTGGCGGCGCGCGCGGAGCTCTTCCAGATGGCGATCTCTCTAGAGGGTCCGGCGACGGACGGGTCGGCGGTCCGGCGCGAGCGGCGCGATCTCAGCGAAGCGCTCGCCAACTACGTCTCTCAGCCGTTCTATCCCGGCGAGTCGCAGCTCTACGCCGAGGCCACCCGAGCGCTCGACGCCTTCGACACCCAGCTCGAGCGTCTCGAGCGCGACGGAACCATCTCGAGCTCCGATCAGCGTACGCTGCTCGGCGATCTCGAGCGCGTCGACACCGCGATCGGCAGGCTGGTGGTCTTCAACATCGATCACGCCAATCAGCACGCCACCCGGATCGAAGAGGTCTGGCAGCGCTCGCTCGACATCGAGATCGGGCTCGACGTGTTGTGCGTCCTGCTCGCGATCACCGCCACCCTGCTCGCCTTCCGGGCCATCCGCCGCTACACCCGGTTTCTCGAGGAGCGGGCGAGCGCGCTCGAAGACTTTTCGGCGCGCATGGCCCACGACGTCCTGAGCCCGCTGTCGACCGTCGGGCGGGTGGTGCCGATGCTCGAGCGGCGCACCCTCGACGACGGCCAGGCGCAAGCGCTCGCCAGGCGCGCGACCTCGAGCCTGCAGCGGGTGCGCACGCTGGTCGACGATCTGCTCGCCTTCGCGCGCGCCGGCGCGCAGCCCGATCCCAACGCCTCTACCGACGTCAAGCCGGTGGTCGAGGGAATGATGGGCGAGCTCGGCGGTCAGGCGGCCGAGAGCAACATCGCGCTGGTCGCCGAGCCGTTGGCGAGCTGCCACGTCGCCTGCTCCCCCGGCGTGCTCACCAGCCTGCTCTCGAACCTGGTGCGGAACGCCATCAAGTTCATGGGCGATCGTCCCGAGCGGCGGGTGCAGGTGCGGGTGACCTGCCCGCCCGACCGGGTGCGCGTCGAGGTGGAGGACACCGGGCCGGGGCTGCCGCCCGGCTACGAGTCCCAGATCTTCGAGCCCTATTTCCGCGGTCCCAAACCGCAGCAGCCGGGCGTCGGCCTCGGGCTCGCGATCGTCAAGCGCCTGGCCGAAGCGCACGGCGGCGCGGTCGGCGTTCGCTCCCCGGTAAAACCCGAAGGCGGCGGCTCGATCTTCTGGTTCGAGCTGCCGCGCGTCGCCGAGCTCCAGCCCTCGCCCTCTCAGCCGGCCGCCTGAGGCTCGTTGGTCGCGGCGACGATCGTCTGGTTCAAGAGCGCGAACAGCCGCTCGGAGACCTGGTCGTAGCGGCGTCCGAGCTCGCCGTCGAAGCTCATGTCATTCCAGGATCCCATTCCTCCAAACACCCAGGCGGACTGACAGACATCGAGCAGCGCCGCTCGATCGCCGTCGCCCTC
>JANWLJ010000283.1 GCA_025450955.1 Polyangium sp. (in: bacteria)
AAACAAAATTTCCCGGTCACACTTGCGACATGGCCTCTCGCTAGCTTGCCGCCGTTCCCTAGGCAACCAAGGGTTTCTTCCATGAAAACACCTCTTCTTTTCGCGCTCGCCTTCGCGACCTCGATCAGCATGACCGCCTACCTGACGCCCGTCATCGCACAGGCCCAGCAGCAACAGGCGCAGGACCAGGACGAGGAAAAGGAAGCTTCGCCTTCCGACAAGAGCGCATTCCTCAACGCCCACATCGCGGCGCTGAAAGCGGTGCTCGCGCTCACGCCCGAGCAGGAGAAACTCTGGCCGCCGGTCGAGACGGCGATCCGCGATGCGGTCAAGGAATCGTCCGCGCGCGCCGAGAAGCTGCGGTCGATGCCGGAGCCGAAAAGCGCGCTCGAACTCCTGAACCTCGTTGCCGATCAGGAAATTGCGCGCGCCACCTCGCTCAAGAAGTTCGTGACCGCGTTTGAGCCGCTGGTGACCTCGCTCACGCCTGAGCAGAAGCGCCGCATCCCGGCGTTCATCGGGCTCGGCGAGTCGAGCAGCGAACACGGCCCGAGCAGCGCCGAGCTCTGGATCTTTGAGGAAGAGGCGAACTGAACGTTTTTCGTCTGGAAGACCTCGGTCGTCTTCTCTCGGTTTGTCACACGAACAAACGTCGTCATGGCCGGGCTTGTCCCGGCCATCCACGCCTTACTTTCGTGCAACGCTTTAAAGACGTGGATGCCCGCGACAAGCGCGGGCATGACGCCGAGTGTGTGGCACAGCGCAACTGATTAACCTCTGCCCTAATCCTCCAGCGCGTCGCGGGCCGTATCCAGCGGCTCCGGCAGCTCGTGGTGGTGCGGCTTCTGCCCGATCCGCTCGGTCAAATGCGCGCCGAACGGCAGCGCGACCGAAACAACAATAATGCGCGCCAGGTGGCAGGCGCCGACAAACACCGGATCGGCGTGCAGCGCGATCGCCAGAATCATCATGGCGTCGACCGCGCCCGGCGCGTAGGACACGACGAGGTCCGAGAGGCGCACCGAGGTCGCAAACGCGGCGAGCGCGACAAACACCAGCAGCACCGCGACCGCGACCGCGAGCGAGCCGAGCGACGCCGCGAGATAATGCATCAGCGTGCGGAACGAGGTTGAGGCAAAACGTGAGCCGTTGACCGCGCCGAGCCCGACCATCGCCATGTTGGCGAACCAGCCCGGTGGCCGCAGCTCGATATAGCCGCTGCCATGCAGGAACGCCGAGACCACCATCGGCCCGAAGAAGAAGCCGCCCGAAAAGCCCGCGCGGTAGAGCGCGAGCGCCGCTGCGATCGCGGCGACGACCAGTAGCGCAGCCTGCCATGGCGCTTCGATCAGGCCGGGCCCCGAGACCGGAAACTGCGCCGGGCCGGCAAGCCCGAACAGGATCAGCGCGATCGGCACCCCGATCGTGGTCGCGATCGCGCGCACGGTCTGCACCACCACGATGCCGCGCAGGTCGGCGTCGCGGTCGGCCGCCATCACCACGACCTGCGAGAGCGCGCCGGGCACCGCGGCGAACATCGCGGTCTGCGCGCTCCAGCCGTGCACGCGCGTGAGATAGACCGACGCCGCGAACGTGGTGACCAGTATCGCGACCGCGATCAGCGCGATGTTGAGCGGCCAGGTCATCATCCCGCGCACGGTGTCCGGGGTGGCGATGCCGCCGACCGTGATCCCGAGCGCGATGAAAAAAACCCGCGCCAGCAGGGTCGGCATGAACATCGGCCGGCCGGCGAGCGCCGCGATGGCGACCGCCACCATGGCGCCCGCCATCCAGCCGGCCGGAAAGCGCGCGAGATCGAACAGAAACCCGCCCGCGAATGCGACCAGCAGGGTTTCGCCGAGATGCAGGGGTTTGGATTGGACCATGGCGGGCCGATCGGGGCTTGTTGAACGTCAATGCCCGCCCTCCCCGGCGCCGTCAAACGATGGACAGGTATGCGCGGGTGTGTTGACTTCGGGTATGTTCGTCATGGTCTGAACCCCCTCACCCGGCGCCTACGGCGCCGACCTCTCCCCAGAGGGGAGAAGTGAAGGGAGGCACCGCCGTGCCCCACCGGCACCTCTCCCTGTGGGGAGAGGTCGGATCGCGAAGCGATCCGGGTGAGGGGGATCAGAACGTCGTGCGAGAGATCCGTTAGCAGATGCTGCAGAGCTGGTCGGTCATCGCGGTCGCGCTCGGCTATATCGGGCTCCTGTTCCTCGTGGCGACGTACGGGGACCGCACCCGCCGCGCCGACCGCCCGCGCCTTTTGATCTATCCGCTCTCGCTCGCGATCTACTGCACGTCGTGGACGTTCTTCGGCTCGGTCGGGCTCGCCTCGCGCACCGGCTACGACTTCCTGACGATCTACATCGGCCCGGTGGTGATGCTGGCGCTCGGCTATCCGCTGATCCTGCGCATCGTGCGGCTCGCCAAGGCGCAGAACATCACCTCGATCGCCGACTTCATCGCCGCGCGCTACGGCAAGCACCAGGCGGTGGCGGCGACCGTCGCCTCGATCGCCATCATCGGTTCGATCCCCTACATCGCGCTGCAGCTCAAGGCGATGTCGTCCTCGCTCGGCGCGATCCTCGCCCACACCGGGGCCGCGACCGGCGCGATCGAGCCGGCGCTCGGCGACCTCGCGCTGTTCATCGCGCTCACCATGGCGGCGTTCGCCATGTTGTTCGGCACCCGCCACATCGACGCCGCCGAGCACCAGGACGGCTTGATGCTCGCAATCGCAACCGAGTCGATCATCAAGCTAATCGCCTTTGTAGCGGTCGGGGTGTTCGTCACCTTTGTGATGTTCGACGGCCCGTGGGGGCTGTTTCGCGAGGCGATGGCACGGCCCGATACCGCCAAGGTGCTCACCACCGCGCCCACTGTCTCGACCTGGGTGGCGATGACCTTGCTCTCGTTCGTTGCCATCGTGCTGCTGCCGCGCCAGTTCCACGTCACCGTGGTCGAGAACCGCAGCGAAGGCGAGGTGCGCCGCGCCGCCTGGCTGTTCCCGCTTTACCTGGTGCTGATCAACCTGTTTGTGGTGCCGATCGCGATCGCCGGCCTGCTCACGTTCGGCTCAGTCGGCACCGACAGCGACATGTTCGTGCTCGCGCTGCCGCTGCACGCCGGCTCCGATCTGCTCGGGTTGGCGGCCTTCATCGGCGGGCTCTCGGCCGCGACCGCGATGGTGATCGTCGAATCGGTCGCGCTCGCCATCATGGCGTCGAACGACCTGGTGATGCCGCTGATCCTGCGGCGCAGCGACAATTTCCTCGCCCGCCATCCCGACGTCGGCGCCGCGCTGCTGCAGGTGCGCCGCGGCGCGATCGCGGTGATCCTGGTGCTGGCCTATCTCTATTATCGTTCGACCGGCGACGTGCAGCTCGCCTCGATCGGGCTCCTGTCGTTCGCCGCGGTGGCGCAGCTCGCGCCGGTGTTCTTCGGCGGCCTGGTCTGGCGGCGCGCGACCGCGCGCGGCGCGCTCGCCGGTCTCATCGCCGGCATCGCGGTCTGGTTCTACACGCTCCTGCTGCCGACCTTCGTCGACTCCGGCCTGTTTGGTCCCGACCTTCTGACCAACGGGCCGTTCGACATTACGGCGCTGCGGCCGCAGGCGCTGTTCGGGGTCGATCTGCCGCCGCTCGCCCACGGCGTCGCCTGGAGCCTCGCCGTCAATATCATCGCCTACGTGGCGTTCTCGTTTGCCGGCGCGCCGGCCTCGATCGAACAGCTGCAGGCGGAGACCTTCGTGCCCGCCGGCCGCGCCCCGATGACGCCGAGCTTCCGGCTGTGGCGCGAGTCGGCGACCGTCGAGGAGCTGATCGCGACCGTCTCCCGCTATCTGGGCGAGGAGCGCACGCGATCCGCGTTCGCAAGCTTTGCGGCGACGCGGCGGCTGAGCCTCGATCCCAAGCGCGAGGCCGACTTCGAGCTTTTGCGCTACGCCGAGCATCTGCTCGCGTCCGGCATTGGCGCCGCCTCCTCGCGGCTCGTGCTCTCGCTCCTGTTGCGCAAGCGCATGTCGAGCCGCGCCGCGCTCAAACTCCTCGACGATGCCAGCGCGGCGATCCACTACAACCGCGAGATCCTGCAGTCGGCGCTCGATCACGTGCGTCAGGGCATCGCGGTGTTCGACAAGGATCTCCACCTCGTGTGCTGGAACCGGCAGTTTGGCGAGATCCTCGACCTGCCGCCGCACGACGTGCGGGTCGGCGTCAACCTCGCGGATCTCTTGCGCATCAACGCGGAGGACGGCGCGTTCGGGCCGGGCGCGCCCGACGCGCTGGTGCGCGCGCGGCTTTCACGCTACGCCTCCGCCAACGAGCCGTTCCTGGAGCGCTTTCCCGAGCGCGGGCTGGTGGTCGAGGTGCGCAGCAACCCGATGCCGGGCTCCGGCATCGTGACCACGCTCACCGACATCACCCCGAGCGTGGTTGCCGCGGAAGCGCTGGAGCGCGCCAACGCGTCGCTCGAGGGCCGCGTGCGCGAGCGCACCCGCGAGCTCGAGCGGCTCAATGCCGAGCTGATCCGCGCCAAGGCCGAGGCCGACGACGCCAATATTTCCAAGACGCGGTTTCTGGCGGCCGCGAGCCACGACATTCTGCAGCCGCTCAACGCCGCGCGGCTTTATGTGACGAGCCTGGTCGAGCGCCAGCACGAGGGCGACGATCGCGCGCTGGTCGGCAACGTCGACGCCTCGCTCGAGGCGGTGGAGGAAATTCTCGCGGCGCTGCTCGACATTTCACGGCTCGACACCGGCGCCATGAAGCCGGAGATCGAAAGCCTGCGCATCGACGCGCTGTTCCGCCAGCTCGAGGTGGACTTTACGCCGCTCGCCCGCGCCAAGGGGCTGGAGCTCAAATTCATCGCCTCTTCGCTCACGGTGCGCTCGGACCGGCGGCTGCTGCGCCGGCTGCTGCTGAACCTCGTCTCCAATGCGATCAAGTACACGCCCAAGGGCCGCGTGCTGGTCGGCTGCCGGCGGCGCGGCGCGCGCGCGACGATCGACATCTACGACACCGGCATCGGGATTCCGAAGTCGAAGCGGCAGATCATCTTCGGCGAGTTCAAGCGGCTCGACGAGGGCGCGAGAGTTGCGCGCGGGCTTGGCCTCGGGCTTTCGATCGTGGAGCGCATCGGGCGCATGCTCGACCACAAGATCGAGCTTTCCTCCGAGGTCGGGCGCGGCTCGCATTTTTCCGTGCGCCTGCCGATTGCGCCCGCACTCGCGGCCGAGCGGGCGCCGCGCACGCCGGCGCGCAGCGCCGCCAAGCTCGCGGGCCTGCACGTCCTTTGCGTCGACAACGAACCCAAGGTGCTCGACGGCATGGAGACGCTGCTCACCGGCTGGGGCTGCCGGGTGAGCAAGGCGGCGGATCTGGAAGGCGCGCTCAAGCTTGTCCCGCAAAAGTGGGAACCGGTTTTGCGAGAAGGGACAAGCTCAAAGGATGCGCCGGAAGCCGCCGAAAGCCCGCCGCTGGGCGCGCTCGTCGACTATCATCTCGATCGCGGCACCGGGCTCGAAGTGATCGCGGCGCTGCGGGCGCGCTGCGGGCCGGATTTGCCAGCGATTCTCATCACCGCCGACCGCGATGCGCAGGTACGCGAGGCCGCGCGCGCCGCCAACGTGACGGTGCTGCACAAGCCGCTTAAGCCGGCGGCGCT
>JANWLJ010000284.1 GCA_025450955.1 Polyangium sp. (in: bacteria)
CCTTTGCGCCACGGCCCGCACGCCGCCCGCATCGATTGGAAGCTCACCACTGCGCTCTCCGCGCTCGGCGGCGTGCGCATCGAAGACGATCTGCGGGTGACGAAAGACGGCAGCGAGAACTTGACCCGCGCAGTCCTGCCGGCCTGATCCGTCGCGCGGAGATTTTGGGTGGCGCAGCCAGGCGACGTCGGCGAGGTCTTGAGGGCGGCCGACCGTTTCCTTGGTGCGGATCAGCTCCTCGCGCCCGAGGACCGGGACCGACAGCCCGCTGATCTCGACGGCGAGCCGCTTGGGCCAGGCCTCGTCGAAGCCCACCCCGCTGATCCCCGTCAACAGATCGATCCGGCTCGGCGCGATCCCGATCTGAAAGACGGTGTCGTCGCGCAAGAGATCCGCGAGCGAGAGCGCATCGAGCGGTGCACCGAAGGTCGTGAGCGCGCACCACACCCGCTCGGCGTTTTCGGTGCTCGGCTTGACCCAGATGTCGAGGTCGCCGGTCGCGCGCGGAAGCCCGTGCGCCGCCAGCGCGTGCGCACCGACGATGAGGAACTCAGCGCCGGCGGCGGATAACGCGGACAACATCTCGACGAAGTCGCGGTTCATCCCCCAACCTTTCCATGAAGGCCCACGCTGAAAGGGTGATCGGCCAGACCATCGCGACGCGCTCCGAGGCGGTGGTCTCAGGCGGGTCGTGCCCGTCGTCTTGTTGGGACCGCCTTTTCAGACGGGTGGGATAACCAGATCGATCCACGAGGAGAGTATAGCGCGGGGAAAAGAGCGCGCGCGAAAGAGAGCGGGGAGGCGGCGAGAGCTATTCGGTCTTGTCGGAGGGGTCGTCCGAGCCCTGCAGGAACGGAATGCAGACGCCCGACTGGCGGCAGAGGTCGGTCTTCTCTTTTTTCGAGAGGACGCGGTTCTGCTGCGCGCTGGCGCTCTTGGCCATCGCGCCCGAGTAGGCGTTCGAGCCGGCCTTGGCGGCCGAGCCGGAGCTCGCCGAGCCGAGCAGGTTATCGCCCTTGTGCATCTTCATCGAGATCTCGGCCTTGAGCGGCGGCGCGAAGTGGGTCGCGGCGCGGCCCATCCGATCCTTGGGCGCCTGCACCTGGGTCGAGCGCGCCATCGCCGACTGCGGCTGCGAGCCGGTGATGTTGTCGCCCTTGTGCATCTTCATCGAGATCTCGGTCTTGAGCGGCGGCGAGAACTTCGCGTGGTGATCGGCCAGATCGTTCCAGGCCCGCTGATGCGCCTCGCGGGTCTCCTGCACCATCGACGGACGCACGAAGCTCGGCCGATCGACGTGCTCCATCGCGGTGCCGGCGCGGCCATCTTGCGCCATCGACATCCGATTGGAGACGTCGGCGCGGAACGCGTGCGGCGGCAGATCCGGCCGGGCCATCGCCGGCGCGGCCACCATTCCCAGGACTGCAAGCCCGAGCAGCATTCTCATCATGAGCGACCTCCGGTTGTCGGTACGGTCATGCCGCACCCAGTCGAGCAGGTAGAGCACGCCATGTGCCAAACGTCGCTTCATGACATCTCGCGAGGTTGTCGCGCGCGGGCGGGCGCGCGGCTGTCGTCGCCTCGGACACCGCTACTTTGCTAACGGTTGTTTTGTCGCTGGCGGCGGCGACGGCGGTGCCTAGGTGCAAGCGGGAGGCGACGATGAACGAACAAGGCAACGGCCACTTTCTGACCGACGTGCAGGAGCTCCGCCGCCGCGCGCGGGAGCACATCCACGAGGGCGCGATCACCGCCGGCTACCAGGCCGATCGCGAGACGGTGGTCAAGCTGCTCAATGACGCGCTCGCCACCGAGATCGTGTGCGTGCTGCGCTACAAGCGGCACTACTTCATGGCGCAGGGGCTCGAGTCCGAGGCGGTGGGCAAGGAGTTTCTCGCCCACGCCGACGAGGAGCAGCAGCACGCCGATCAGATCGCGCAGCGCATCGTCCAGCTCGGCGGCGCGCCCGATCTCGATCCCGCCGGGCTGGCGACGCGGAGCCACTCCGAATATGTCGAGGGCACCACGCTCGTCGATATGATCAAAGAGGACCTGATCGCCGAGCGGGTCGCGATCGACTCCTATCGCGAGATCGTCCTCTACATCGGCGAAAAAGATCCCACCACGCGCCGGATCATGGAGAGCGTGCTCGCCAAGGAAGAGGAGCACGCCGAGGACATGGTGAGCCTGCTCGTCCGCTTCGATCCCACCAGCAAATCTCCGACGGTGAGTAAAAAGCACTAGCGGGTTCGGAGATCGACTTCGAGCAGGCGGTCTTCGCCGCCGCGCAGGGTGATGCGCTCTTTTCGGCGCACCGTCGGGCCGTTTGGCGGTTGGTAGGAGAGCTCGAGGCGGTGGTCTCAGGCGGGTCGTGCCCGTCGTCTTGTTGGTACCGCCTTTTCAGACGGGTGGGATAACCAGATCGATCCACAACGGCTCCTCGAAGAGCTGCCCCGCTCTCATCAACGAGCCCGACGGCACCGCTTGCGAGAAGGTCTGCTGCACCGAGGGGACGCTGCAGTGTTCGGGGGGAGTGTGCACCGGGTTATGTTGCAACACCACGCAGTGCTGTCTCCAGTGATCCGGGCGGCCGGACGATCGCGTTCTACCGATTTTGCTCTCGTCCGCTCCCCGCACCATAGTCACTAGCGAATGTCCGAACCTTCGCGCTCCGAACCGCCGGCGGGACCGCCCGCTGGCTCGCGCCGCCCCGACCTCGCGCGCTATGCCGGACGCGCGCAGCGGCGCCGGGTCTGGTTTCGTCACCTCGCCAAGCTGACGCGGCTCGATCTCTGGTTTCCGCACGTGCCGCTCGCGCTCGGCTTCGGCATCGCCGGCCTCATCCTGCTCGCCAGCATCGGCGGCAGCGGGTTGTCGCTGCACGCGCTCGAGAGCATCCCGGCGCGCACGCTGACCGCGCACAAGGTCGCGATCCCGAGCGCGATGATCGGCATCGCGATGATCACCATGTCGCTCGGGCTGCTTCTGCGCTCGCGCTTCTCCTGGGGCGTCGCGATCGTGCTCACCGCGTCGACGCTGGTGGTGGCGCTCTATTTCCGCCACTCGATCTTTTCGGTGCTGGCCTGGTTCGACGCGGTGCTGCTGCTCGCGCTCGTGCTCTCGCAGCGCAGCTTCACCCAGAGCAGCCTCGCGGCCGGGTCGCTGTTCGCGCTCACCAGCGCCGGGCTCTTGCTGATGTACGCGGTGTTCGGCGCGCTCTATCTCGGCCACGAATTTTCGCAGCCGGTCGACAGCCTGGCCACCGCGCTCTACTACGCGGTGATCACCATGTCGACGGTGGGCTATGGCGACATCACGCCGGTGACCGCCCACGCGCGGCTGTTCACCGTCTCGATCACGGTGCTCGGCATCACCGTGTTCGCCACCTCGCTGAGCGCGGTGGTGGTGCCGGTGGTGAGCGGCAGCCTCAAGCGGATGATGAATCAGAAGGGAAACCGGATGAAACGGAAGGACCATTATGTCATCGCCGGAAACACGCCGCTCGCCGCCAAGACCTATCGCGAGCTGCGCAGCCGCAATCAGCCGGTGACGCTCATCTTCGCCCAGGCGCCCGTCGGCGGCGAATACGAGGAGGCCGATCTGGTGATCGGCGATCCCACCGACATCGACGTGCTGCGCCACGCCGGCGCCGAAGCCGCGCACGCGGTCCTGGCGATGCGCGCCGACGACTCGGAGAACGCGTTCATCGTGCTGGCGGTCAAGGAGCTCGGCGGCAAGGCCAAGACGGTGGCGGCGGTCAACGACGGCAAGCACGTCGCGCGCATCAAGCGGGTCCATCCCGACATCTTGATCGCGCCGCAGGTGCTCGGCGGCGAGCTGCTCGCGATGGCGCTCTCGGGCGAGAACATCACCGGCGACTTCGTGATGGACCGCTTTCTACATTTCGACAGCTAGGCGCTCCGGGTCGAGGGTGAAGCGCGGGCCTGAGGGTAGGGCGGCTATTCTTCCGCGGCGCGGCGACCGGTTCGCAAAAATGAGAAAAACGGATCGGTTGAAACCGGAATCCGGCTCAATATCTTGTATACGACCTCGTGTTGGAAGAAGGGGTCGCTCACCGGCCTCTCGATCCCAGCAAGACCCGCTTCGATGCAGTAGGTCAGGCGCTCGACGTCCTTCGAATCCTGCACGTCGGTGTTGCGGAATACCGCGTTGGCGACGGCAATGCGCCGGTCCGGTGAGGGCTTGAACACCAGCTCGAAATCCACCGAGCCCCGGGGGATCGTGTCACCGAGACAGTCGCCGAGCTTGGTCAACGCCGAGAGCTTGACCTGGAGCCCGTCCTTGTACTGTTGAAAACTGACCTTGGAATAACGATCAGCGTAATCTCGGCGAAACAGCGGCTCGAGCTCCGGGGTCATCACCTCGTCGATGGAACGGGGAGGCGTCCACCCGATGCGCGTGATTGGCGTGGATTTCACTGGCTCGGGTAAGTGCCGCGGCTCGAGCGAATCTGTTTTGGCCGCCGCAAAGTTTCGAGGTTGCTCGACCGCTGCGGGCAGCACTCTCTCCGGTGGATCAGGCGCGTTCGTGGACCGCGAGGACCTCCACGCCCACGTCATCATCAAAGCGGCCGCGATCCCCACCAAGCCGATCAACGATCCCCGCCTCATTTGTAGCAGGCACTTCCATTGACGACGCACGATCCATCGGTGGCGTCGTTATAACAGGGCTCGTCATAGCCGACCGCCACGTCGGCCTTGCACTGAAATCCGCACGCCCACGCGTTCACGCAAACGGTCACGCAGTCGTAGCAGCGCGGCGAATTCATCCCGTCGCTCACCCCTCCGCTATCACCTCCTCGGTAACAGGGGAAGGCTGGGTCTAGGCAGAGATCACTTCCCTGTTTGTAGTGGAGGGGTCGCGCCAGTGCGCTCGAGGAGTGGATGCAGAAGGCGATGAAGAACCCGATGATGAAGCACGATCCGAATAGCGCTAATCCCTTCCATCTCATGTTCCCTCCTCACCATGTGGTCCGCGGTTTCGGTCGCGGTTCCGCTCCTCCATTCAGAAGGAATGCCATTTAGGGAGGTAGTGATCCGCGTTACGACGTGACCCGTAAAAAACCGGCTCACCGACGGAATCTAGATAAAGAGATCCTCACCGCTCGGAACAGTCGAGGGTGGCGGCTGGCTCAGCCGGTCTGACGAGACTTGTCGTCGCGCAACAGCACTAAGGGAAATCGCGGAAACCGAATGCAGTCACGACCGCCTGTGGCTTACGGGTCGCGGGAGGTGGGGAGCTTGGCTTCGTTCCAGGCGAGCATTCCGCCGGTGAGGACGCGGGTCTGAAAGCCGTTCTTGGCGAGGAAGTCGGCGGCCTGGCCGGCGCGCATTCCCGAGCGGCAGATGACCACGATCTCGCGCGTCTCGCCGGCGAAGCGGGCGAGCGAATTGGGAAGGGTGCCGAGCGGGACGAGCTCGGAGCCGGCGACGTGGCCGAGCTCGGAGACGTACTCGTGCGGCTCGCGCACGTCGAGCAGGCGCGGGGTCGCGCCTCCGGCAAGCAGCTCATGGAGCGCGGTGGAGGTGATGGGTTCGAGCGGTTTCGACATGGGCCATTTTTAGCGCCGGCCGGGCGCGACTTCAACCGCTTCTAAAAATAGGCGCGCACGCTGAGCTGGAGATTGAACGGCACGCCGGGGGTGAAGTGGACGTCGGCGACGCCGGTGCGCTGAGCCGCCGGCAGCGTCACGCCGCACACCGCGTAGTTGGGATTTTGCGGATTCATGGTCTCGTCGCGGGTGCAGGAGTGATTCCCGAACTGCGCCTCGCGCCAATTGGTGTTGAAGAGGTTTTGAATCGCGACCGCCACCTCGAACCAGCGATAGCGATAGGCGCCGTAGAGATCGACCAGGAAATAGCCCTGGGCGTTGACCCGGTCGGGCGCGATCGCGTTCAGCATCTGATACTCGGGCGAGGTCTCGTCGAAGGCGGGACGATCGGCGAGATAGCGAAAGCGCAGGCCGCCGCGCACCCGGCCGGCCCGCTCCCAGCCGTGCTCGACGGTAACGCCGCCGGTCAAATAGAGCGTGGGCGCGAGCGCGATCGCGCCGCCGTTTCCGGCGTTCGGCACCGAGGTGGCGCTCGCCTGCGCGACGTCGAGATCGAGAAACAGCCAGGAGAGCGGATGGGCGCGCGCCTCGACGTCGACGCCCCAGCGGCGGGTGGGGTCCGCGGGCAGGAACACTCCGGCGTCGCCGTCGAAGACGGTCTCGTTTTCGAGATAGCTCGCCCACAGCGCGGCGGCGACGGTGAAGCGATCCCACAGCGTGAGCCGGGCGCCGAATTCGCCGCCGTACAGGCGCGGCACCACGTTGACGATCGCGCCGTCGGGGGTGACCTGGCCCTCCTGCACCGCCAGCCGCGCGTCGTTCGAGTGAAAGCCCATGCCGAAGTTGAAATAGAGATCGAGCGCGCGCAGAGGCGTCACCACCACCGTCGCCTTCGGGCTGAGCAGCGACTTCTGCTTGGTCCCCGAGGTCGCCGGCTGGCCGGGCCCGAGCGTCTCGGAGAGCTCGTTTACATCGAAGCCGAAGAAATCGGCGCGCAGCCCGACGATCGTCCGCACGAAACGATTCCAGCGAATATCTTCTTCGGCGAACGCGCCGATATTGAGCTGCGAAATATCGTCGTCATTTCCAAAATGGTATTGCGAAGCGTCGACGTGCCGGGCGATTCGCTTGCGATAGCTGCCGTTCTGCGAGGTCGTGTCCCACAGATCGACGTGGATGGTGTCGTAGCGGAGCTGCGCTCCGACGGTGGTGCGCAGCCGGAAACCGCGCCAGTCGGTGTGATGATGGTAGGTCAGGTTGGCGCCCACCACGCTGCGCCCGTCGTCCTGCTCGATCTCGTCGCCATTTATCGGGTCGCGGAGAAAGAAGGTGAAGTCATTGAACAGCGCGAGCTGCGAACGGACGTAATACACCTGGGCGTCGAATTGGTTGATATTCGATTTGTGCTGATAATAAAGGTTCAGCATTTCGCGATCGGTCAGCCCGCCCTCGGAGGGATCGATCGCGCCGAACTGCGACAGGCGCCCGGCCTCGACCTCGCGCGCGGGGATCTGGCCCGAGCCGTTCCAGCCCGAGCCGTAGGCGGAGACGAACAGCCCGAGCGTATCGTGCGGCGACAGGTCGTAGCCGATCTTTCCAAACACGTTGTAGCGATATAAATGTTCCGCGTTTTGAAAGGGCCCTTCGTCGCGCGCCAGCTCGAAGGCGACCCACGGATGCAGCTTCTCCGCCCAGCCGGTCAGCTTGGGCGAGGCGATGCCGAGGAAGCGCTCGGTCGCGACGGGCTTACAGTCGAGCGGGAAGCTCTTACAGCCGAGGGTGGGAAATCCGCCGAGCGTAATCGACACCTCCGACGAGTCGAAGCGCTTGCGGGTGTAGAAGTTGACCGCGCCGGCGGTGGCGAAGTCGCCGTAGCGCGCGTCGTAGGGCCCCTTGGTCACCTCCATGCGGTCGATCGCCTCGGGGATGAGCCAGTGCAGATCGGTGTAGCCCTGGCCGTGCGCGTGCGACGGCAGGTTGATCGGCACCCCGTCGACGTAGACCGCCACGTCGGTGCCGTGGTCGGCGTCGAAGCCGCGAAGGAAGATCTGATCGGCCTTGCCGCCGCCCTGGTGCTGCACCGCGAGCAGGCCGGGCACCAGGTTGAGCAGATCGTTCGGCGAATTTTTCGGGCGGATATCGAAGTCGAAGTTGCGAATGGTCGATGCCGAAGCCGCGCTCTTCGGCCCGTCGCCCTCGACGGTGCTCTGATAAAGCGGCTTGGCGGGTTTGACCGCGGGAGTCGCCGGCGTTTTTTTCGCGGTCGCGGTCGTGGTCGAGGGCGCGGGGGCGGCCGCGGCGGTCGGGGTTGGCGGCGGTTCGGGCTCGTGCGCGGCGGCGATGTTGGCGCTGGCGAGGAGGAGCAAGAGCAGCGCCGCGCGATTCATCCGCCGAAGATGGAGTGCTCGGCCGCCAAGATCAAGAGCGCCGCCGCCAAGGTCGCCGCGGTGGGCGCCGCGGCGTAGAGCGTATAGCGGCCCCAGCTCAGGCGCAGCCCGCGACGGCGCAGCATCTCGAGCCAGAGCAGGGTCGCGAGCGAGCCGACCGGCGTCAGCTTCGACCCGATGTTGGCGCCGAGCAGCGCCGCGTACGGGAGGAGGGTGGTCGCTCCGATGTTCTTGAGCGCGAGCACCGAGACCAACAGCACCGGCAGGTTGTTGGCGAACGCGGCGAGCGCGCCGACCTCGGCGCCGACCGCGAGCACGTGCCGCGCCGGGTGCTCAGTGACCGCGAAGGAGGCCGCCAGCACCGCCGCGGCGCCGTGATCGGCGAGCGCGATCACCACCACGAACAGCGCGACCGCGAACACCACCACGCTCCATGGAAGCTGGCGCAGGATGCGCGGCAGATGGGCGGCGCGGGCGTGGTGCTCGACGAGCGCGAGCCCGATCGAGACGACCAGGATCACCGCGCCGAGCGGAAAGCCGAGGAGCGCGGCCAGGCCGTAGCCGCCGAGGAGCGCGGCCAGCGCGGTGAAGGTGGCGCGCGCCGATCGCGGCGAGAAGGCCGGCGGAGGTCCGAGCGCGCCGGCGTCGAAGCGGCGCGGCACCGCGCGGCCGAGCTCGATGGTGAGCGCGGTGATGCCCACCAAGAGCGCGATCAGCGCCGGGCCGATCATCTTGGCGAAGAACACGCCCGGGTGCGCCTTGATCGCGTCGATCATCAGGATGTTGGTGAGGTTCGAGGTCGGCAGCACGATCGAGAGCGCGTCGCAGAGAAAGCCGGTCGCGAACAGAAACGCGAGCGTCGCCGCCGCCGGAAAGCCGAGCAGCCCGGTGAGCTCGAAGACGATCGGCGTGAGCACCAGCACCGCGCCGTCGTTGGCGATGAGCGCGGTCGCGCCGCAGGTGAGCAGGCACAGCCCAAAGAACAGCCGCCGCCCCGAGCCCGCGCTCAGCCGCGCCACCCGATAGGCCGCGGCGCGAAACGCGCCGTTCTCCTCGAGCGTCGCCGACAGCACCATCAGCCCGATGAGCGCGAGCACCGCGTTCCAGGTCAGCGCCAGCACCCGCTCGACCTCGCGCAACCCCACCAGCCCGAGGCCGACGCACAGAAGCGCGCCGCCGAGCGCCGGCCAGCCGATCGCGAGCCCGCGCGGCCGCCAGATGGCGAGCACCATCACGCACCCGAGGATCAGCGCTGGGGCGAGCACGCGACTAGGTTACAGCTCGCCTTTGCGAAACCGCGCGAGCAGCGCCTTGCGCTCGGGGGTCAGAAACCGATCGCAGAATTCGCGCATCTCTTGCAGCCAACGCAGCTTGTCGGCCGCCGGCACGTCGCGAAACGCGAGCAGCTTCTCGAGAGGATAGGCGTGCTTCACGCCGGACCTTCTGTTCTTCATCTGATCGGGCCTCGCTTAGGCGCCGCAGCAGGGCGGCGGCGGACTAGTGCCGCGACACAGTAGTTCTGATCGGTTGGTCGAGGCGCCAAAGGCGCCGTCGGCGCGGAGTCGCGCCGTGAGCAGGGGTGGGGACCCCGACGGCTTGCCGGCGGGGCGGGGCGGCACGCCCCGGGGGATCGACTAGTACCTCGCCCATTTCGCACATCCTGCTCAACCCCTCACCTTCATTGTGGCGAGGTACTAGATCTCGAGCATCAGCCGTTCGGGGGCTTCGATGCGCTCTTTGACGCCGACCAGGAACTGGACCGCTTCGCGGCCGTCGACGACGCGGTGGTCGTAGGAGAGCGCGAGGTACATCATCGGGCGCAGCGCGATCGCGTCACCGACGGCGACCGGACGCTTGATGATGTTGTGCATGCCGAGGATGCCGGTCTGCGGCATGTTGAGAAGCGGGGTCGACATCATCGAGCCGTAGATGCCGCCGTTGGTGATGCTGAAGGTGCCGCCCGACAGATCCTCGAGGGTGAGCCGGCCGTCTTTGGCCTTGGCGGCGAGCTCGGCGATGCGCTTCTCGATGCCGGCCATCGAGAGCTGGTCGACGTTGCGCACCACCGGCACCACCAGCCCGCGTCCCGAGCCGACCGCGATGCCGAAGTCGTAGTGGTGTTTGTAGAGGATGTCGGTGCCGCGCACCTCGGCGTTGACGCCCGGATAGAGCTTGAGCGCCTCGGCGCAGGCGCGAACGAAGAACGACATGAAGCCGAGCTTGATCCCGTGGCGGGCGACGAACGCGTCCTGGTACTTGGCGCGCAGCGACAGCACCTCGGACATGTCCACTTCATTGAAGGTGGTGAGGATCGCGGCGGTGTGCTGCGCCTCGATGAGCCGCTCGGCGATCCGCTTGCGCATCGGCGTCATCGCCACCACCTCTTCGGCGGGGCCGGCGATCGTCGGCGCAGGCGGCGCGGCGGGCGCGCGCGCGGCGGGTGCGGCGGTGGACGCAATCGAGATCGGCTCGGCGCCTTCGCGGAGCGCCTTGCGCGCGGTCGGCGACGGATGGCTCGGCTGCGGCAAGGTGGCGCGCGGCTCGAGGTGCGCGGTCGCGCTCGGCGCGGAGCTCAGCGCGACCGGAGCGGGCGGCGTCGGAGTCGGCGACGGCGCGGGCGGCGCGGGCCTCGGCACCGGCGGCGTCGCGGCCTCCGACTTCTTCGACACCGGCACCTCGGGGCCGGGCGCGATCGAGCCGATCACCTCGCCGACCTTGACCGTCGCGCCCTCTTGAAAACGCTGCTCGGTCAAGACGCCCGCGGTCGGCGAGGGCAGCGCCACCGAGACCTTGTCGGTCTCGAGATCGACCACCGGCTCGTCGACGGCGATCGGCTCACCGACCCGCTTGAGCCATTTTGAGATGATCGCTTCGGAGATCGATTCGCCCAGCTTCGGCACCACGAGTTCGGTCGGCATACTCTCTCGCTATTCTAATTGGTCGATCGGCGCAAACGCGCTGTGAAGGATCTTCTGCTGCTCGAGCACGTGCGCTTTGTACGAGCCGGTGGCCGGGCTCGGGCTGTCGGGCCGCGTCACCGCCCGCACCACCCGATGCGCCGCCAGCCGGAGCAGCTTCTCGACGATGAAATGGTGCGCGCCCATGTTGCCCGGCTCCTCTTGCACCCACAGCATCTCCTCGGCGCCGGCGTAGGCGTCGAGCGCCGAGGCGAGCTGCCCGTCGGAGAGCGGATAGAGCTGCTCGATGCGCACGATCGCGGTCGACTGATCGCCGCGCTTCTTCCGCTCCTCGTCGAGCTCGTAATAAATCTTGCCGGTGCACAAGATCACCCGCTTGAGATCGTCGGGCTTGGGCGGAGTCGGATCGTGCAGCACCCGCTGAAAGCGCCCGCGGGTGAGCTCCTCGATCGGGGAGCGCGCCGCCGGCAGGCGCAAGAGGCTCTTCGGCGTCATCACGATGAGCGGCTTGCGCCAGCGACGGAGCACCTGGCGCCTCAGCAAATGAAAATACTGCGCGGGCGTGGTCGGGTAGCAGACCTGGATGTTGTCCTCGGCGCACAGCTCGAAGAAGCGCTCGAAGCGCGCCGACGAGTGCTCCGGCCCCTGTCCCTCGAACCCGTGCGGAAGGAGCATCACCAGCCCGTTTAGCCGATTCCACTTGTCCTCGGCCGAGGTGATGAACTGGTCGATGAGCACCTGCGCGCCGTTGACGAAGTCGCCGAACTGCGCCTCCCACATCACCAGCCCGTCGGGATAGTCGAGCGCGTAGCCGAACTCGAAGCCGAGCACCGCCGCCTCCGAGAGCGGGCTGTCGTAGATGCGGAACCGCCCCTGCCCGGCGCGAATGTGCGAAAGCGGGATGTATTCTTCCTCGGTGCGCTGATCGACCACCACCGCGTGGCGCTGGCTGAAGGTGCCGCGCCGGGTGTCCTGGCCGGTGAAGCGCACCAGCACGCCGCCGTCGACGATCGAGCCGAACGCGAGCGCCTCGCCCATGCCCCAATCCATCGGGTGCTCGCCCATTCCCATCTGCCGCCTTTGCGCGAGCAGGCGCGCCACCTTGGGGTGGACGCGAAATCCCTCGGGCAAAGTGGTGAGCCCCTCGGTGATGAGGGTGAGCCGATCGCGCGAGACGCCGGTGTCGGGCTCGGGCACCGACGCGTCGGGCCCGCCGATGTAGCCCGACCAATAGCCGTGCAGCGCCGACACCGACGGGCGGTGCGGGCGCGCGCGCTTGAACTCGGTCTCGAGCAGCGCATGCTGGCGCGTCACCACCTCTTCGGCCTGCGCCGGGGTGATCACGCCCTGATCGATCAGCCGCTGCGCGTAGATCTGCCGCACCGTCGGGTGCTGCTCGATCTTTTGGTAAAGGAGCGGCTGGGTGAAGCTCGGCTCGTCGGCCTCGTTGTGGCCGTACTTGCGATAGCAGAACATGTCGATGATCACGTCCTGCTGAAACTCGCGGCGATAGTCCATCGCCAGCCGGACCGCCTGCGCCACCGCCTCGGGATCGTCGCCGTTGACGTGGAAGATCGGCGCCATGATCCCCTTGGCCACGTCGGTGCAGTAGGGCGTCGAGCGCGACTCCGACGGCATGGTGGTAAAGCCGATCTGGTTGTTGACGATGATGTGAACGGTGCCGCCGGTGCGGTAGCCGCGCAGGTTCGAGAGGTTGAGCGTCTCGGTGACCAGCCCCTGTCCGGCGAACGCCGCGTCGCCGTGGACCAGAATTCCGAGCACGCGCCGGTGATCGCGATCGTTGCGCCGCCGTTGTTTGGCGCGCACCCGACCGACCACCACCGGATCGACCGCCTCGAGGTGCGACGGATTGAACGCGAGCGACAAATGCATCGCGTGGCCGGCGCGGGTCTTGCGATCCGAGGAGAAGCCGAGGTGATATTTCACGTCGCCGCCGCCGAGCATGGTCTCGGGATCGATGTCCTCGAACTCGGCGAAGATGTCGGCGGCGCTCTTGCCCATGATGTTGGCGAGCACGTTGAGCCGCCCGCGGTGCGCCATCCCGATCACCGCCTCCTCGACGCCGTGCAGGCCGGCGCGCTCGAGGGTGAGCTCGAGCAGAGGGAGGAGCGACTCGGCGCCTTCGAGCGAGAAGCGCTTGGTGCCGATGTACTTGGTATGGACGAAGCTCTCGAACACCTCGGCGGCGGCGATCCGCTCGAGGATGTAGAGCTGGGTGTCGCGATCGATCGGCGGCGCGTTGAGGGTCGGCTCCATCCGCTGCTGGAGCCACAGCCGCCGCTCAACGTCGATCATGTGCATCATCTCGACGCCGATCGAGCCGCAGTAGGTCGCCTTGAGCCGGCCGAGGATCTCGCCGAGCGCCATCCCGCTTTCGGGCACGCCGAACAGCCCGCTCGCCTGCACCCGCACGTTCATGTCCGCGTCGGTAAATCCCCACACCTTGGGATCGAGGTCGGGGTGGCGCGCCTTGGGCAGATGGTCGAGCGGATCGAGGTGCGCCTCGAGATGGCCGCGCACCCGGTAGGCGTTGACCAGCCCGAACACCCGCGAGAAGCGCGCGCCCGACGGCGTGACCGGCAGCTGCGGCACCGGCTCGAGCGGCGTCGGCCCGGCTTCGACCGCCGGGGGGCGCGCCAGCGACTCGACCAGCGCGGCGCCGATCGGGCTATAGCTGCCGTTTGATCCCGGCGCCGGCGCGGGCGCGACCACGCCATTGTGACCTGGCGACACGCCGTTTTCGAACAGCCGTCGCCAGGAGGGATCGACCGACGCCGGGTCCTGCCGGTATTTCGTGTACAGCTCGTCGACGAACGGCAGGTTGATCGCGAGCTCGAGGAGGTTGGTAGACATATCGATCGATCTTTACATATAACGTGGCGACGACTGGCAGCCACGAAGGAGTTTGGAAATGGGTGACTTCCGCATCGAGCGCGACACGTTTGGCGACATCGAGGTTCCCGCCGATCGGCTGTGGGGCGCGCAGACCGAGCGCTCTTTGGAGAACTTCAAGATCTCGGGCGAGCGCATGCCTACCTTGCTCATCCATTCGCTCGCCCAGGTCAAGCGCGCCGCGGCGACGGTCAACCTCGCGCTCGGCGTCCTTGCGGCCGACAAGGCCAAAGCGATCGCGTCGGCCTGCGACGAGGTGATCGCCGGCGCGCACGACGGCGAGTTCCCCCTGGTGGTGTGGCAGACCGGCTCCGGCACGCAGACCAACATGAACATGAACGAGGTGCTCGCCAATCGTGCGAGCGAGCTCCTGGGCGGGACACGCGGCGAGGGCCGCAGGATCCACCCCAACGACGACGTGAACCACGGGCAGAGCTCCAACGATGTCTTCCCCACGGCGATGCACGTGGCGGCCGTCGTGGCGCTGCGCCAGCGGCTCTTGCCGAGCCTCGCCGCGCTGCGTGCGACGCTCGCGGAGAAGTCCG
>JANWLJ010000285.1 GCA_025450955.1 Polyangium sp. (in: bacteria)
CCAGCCCAGCCGCCCCAGCGCCACTACCTGCTGCTTCTTGTCGTCGCCCAAGACGTTGCCCATCCCGGCAGCGCACCACGTGCACCGCCTTCGTCAACGTCTCGGACCCGTCAGCGTTGGCCGGTTTTCAGGTGTCGATCATTGGCCGGTTTTGGGTGTCCACCGAGGGTAACGGAAATCCGGCGCTTGGATTGGCAAGAGGCGTCCGGCGGCGAGCCCGACGGAACCAAAACGGATCCTGCCTGTACCAATGTACCAAAGGCGCCGGTCACCGTCGCTGATGCCCTGGCAGTGCTGCAAGCAGCAGGCGGGAGGGCAGGGGAGGCTCGCACCATCCGGCGCGCCCTGCTTGCCGTACTGGCTGCCATCGAGGGTGACGATTGAAGTCGAATGGCGGGCGCGGAGTCGCTGAAACTCATTCGCTGCCCCTTTCGGAGCGCGAGTCGAGGCCTCACCCGCGCGGGTGCAGGCTGAGCCGCGCGATCTCAAGCTCGAGTGCGAGCGCTTCCTCGTTACAGGACCTGATCTGCGCGCCGCTTTTCTTGAGCGCATTGATGTTCGACAGCCGCCACGAGAGCACCATGCGCGAGTGCCAGTCGATGATCGCCACGCAATACACGAAGCCGTGCGCCATCGGGATGTACGTGATGTCCGTCGACCACACTTGATTTGCGCGCACAATCTCGACGTCGCGAAGCAGGTACGGATACTTGTTGTGCGCCGGATGCGGCTTCGACGTCGAGCGCCGCGGCGCAAGGCCGACCAGGCCCATGAGGCGCATCAGCCGCTGCACGCGCTTGCGGTTGACCTCGTGGCCGCGCTCGCGCAGCCGCTCGGCCATCTTGCGGCTGCCGTAGATCGGCCGCGCCGTGTACAGCTCGTCGATGGGCCGCAGCAGCGCCAGATCTTCTTCCGGCGTCGGCACCGGCTCGTAATACGCCGTCGAGCGATTCAGCGACAACAGCGCGCACTGCCGCCGCATCGAGAGCTGCGCCTTCGGATTGAGCTTTGCCCGCCGCGCGCTCACGTTCAGCGACGCAGCGCCTTGGACAAAAAATCGCGCTCCATCGTCAGCTCTCCGATCTTCTTGAGCAGCTCGTCGGGCCGTGCGTTGTCGTCGCGTGCCTGTTTCCCGTCGGTGAACGCCGTCTGCGCCTTTTCAAGCAACTGCTTCCAAGAAGCGGGGTATCGAGAGCGGAATACGCGGCGCGCCGGTTATCAGGGACTCAGATCCGCCTGCCGCTCATGGGCTTTGACCAGGTCGAGAAAGAAATGCTCCAGCGACCAATCGGCGCCCGCCTTTCGGCGCAGCTCGTCGAGGTGTCCATCGAAGATGATCGCACCTTGGTGAATGACCAGGATGGTGTCTGCGAGCCGCTCGACCTCATCGACGTTGTGGGTCGAGAAGAGCAGGCCGCGACCATCGGCGCGGACTTCCCTGAGCAGCTCGAACAGCTCCACCCGCGAACGCGGATCGAGCCCGGCGCTCGGCTCGTCGAGCAGGAGCACATCCGGCCGGTGCGCGAGCGCGAGCACGATCCCGAGCTTGGCCTTGGTCCCCTTCGAGAGCCGCCCCGCGTACGCGTCCTTGGTCAACCCTAGCCGGCGCAGGAGCTCGTCACAATAGGCAGCATTCCATTCATCATAGAAACCCGCGACGAAATCGATCAGGCGGCCGACCCGCATCTTCGAATAGAAGAAGCACTCTTCATCGACGAATCCGAGCCGGCGCTTGAACGCCTTCTCATCCTGTCGGTGATCGCGAGATCCGATCCGGGCGGTCCCGCTTTCCTTTCGGATCATTCCCATGATCAGCTTCAGCGTGGTGGATTTGCCGGCGCCGTTCTCGCCGAGGAAGCCGACGATCGTGCCCGGCCGCACCTCGAAAGAGACGTTCCGGAGTGAAAACCCAGAAAAGCGGACCGCGAGGTTTTCGACCTTGAGGCTCTCGTGGCTCATGCGAAAGGATGGGGGACCGCGAGGTTGAGCTCGGACGTCGTCGCGGCGCGCGAGCGCATCCCGATTCGCATCGGCACCTCATAAAGGCGCGGGTGCGCGAGCATCGGATACCGGTGATCGGGAAAGAGTGGAACCGCGCCGGGCACCAACACCTTGACCACGTGCAGGCCGGTCTCCGCCACCTCACGGGTGGTGAGCGGCACGACCGTCGCCTCCTCTCCGGCGCGCGCCACCCGTTCGAGCACCGAAGAGAGCGCGGCTTCGGGAGAGGTGGCGCGGATTTCAGCCGTCTCTTCGATCGGTCGTTCCGTCTCCGACGCGGTCAAGAATTCCAGTTCACCCTGGTACCTGGGATCGGCGTAGACCAGGCTGTGCCACTCGAAATCGACGACGTTGGAGAAGTCGGGCGCCGGCTGCCAGGGTGGGCCGGGCTGCGCGAGCACCCGCCGCAACCGTCCAGCTTCTGCCAGCGCTTCGAGCAGGGCTTTCCGCGCAGCGGCGGCGCAAGTCAACCGCGCGGCCATGCCCAGCGTCACCAGCGGCTGTCCGCGCCGGCGCGAGCGCAAGACGGCCAGCACCGTCGGGACCGCAAAGTCGTTGGTGAGATCGATGAAGGTGACCTCGGCGTTCTTGCCGGCGAGGGTGCGCGCGACTTCCCGACCGAGCGCCGAATAGGGAGCGACCCGAAGCCGCGGCATTGAGAGTCGGTTGAGCCAGGCGATCATGAACGCATCCCGCTCGCAGACCTCGAGCAGGCCGCTCGAGCAGACTCGGGCCCACGAAGATCCGCAGGCCATCCCTGTCGAGGTACATGGCCCGAGGCACTCCGCGGGAGAATGGGCGCGGTAGGGGATGAACACCAGGACCGAAGGAACGTAGCGGCGGCGCCCGGTGTGCAACGATCGCCCCTCCACCCAATAAATCTCGCTCTCGTCGGAAAATCGACGAAAGGGCCAGTCGGGCCGGGAATATTGCGAGTCGCTGAACAGCGGCAGCCGGCGATGATCGATGAAGCCATCGCTCCCGTCGGGCTTGGCGAGAATCATCTGGTGATGATCGGCGAATGCGGCACAGTAACGCTCGATCGATTCATAGACGGCGCAGGAGTAGGCCCCGCGGACTCCGAAATCGCTGCCGCCGGTGGTGAGGATCCGGCCGCCTTCGGGGATCACGGCGTAATTCGCGGTGCGGACGTTGACGTGCGCCACCGACAGCTCGGCAGGCTCGCTCGGCCGGAGCTGCATCAGATTGAAGAGACCGGTCTTGCGGCCAAACATCAGCCGGGCGAGAGCGGCCGGATCGCCGGCGTTGGCGGTCGGCTCAGAACCCGAAGACATCTTCGCCCTCCTCGTCATCGCCAAACGAGAACAGCACCAGCACGTTCTCTTCGACGCCGTCGATGCCGAGCAGGTGCGCCACCTCGTCATCGTAGAAGCCGCCAGCCAGCCCAGCGCGGACGCCGACCGCTCGGCTTGTGAGCGACAGGTTCTGCATGAGGGCTCCTACCTCGCAGGTCATGAATCGATATCCGCGAAAGAGATACTTCGAAAGTACCCGAGGGAATACGCCGGTGATCGCGACCCACGCCGCCGCGCGGTTCGGACGCGCGCGCGGAGTCAGCGCATCGAGCAATCCGCCTGCCTGCTCACGGCCGAGCCGGACGGCCTCGAGTGTGTGCTCGGTGATGCCATAGTGATAGATGCCCGGCTCACAGCCCGCCACGTTGAAGATGATCGGGTAGAGCTCGAGCGGATAGAGCGCGCCCGCCGAGGGCGTCGCGCGGTTGTAGACCGTCTCGCGCGGGTTGCCCGCCATCGGCTTGAGCTGCGTCGGTCCATAGCTGAATCGGAGGATCGCGCCGAGCTGCTCGATGGTGACCGGGCCCGCGGGCGGCGGCGCCGCCGCGATCGCTTGGGCGAGGGTCATTGCGCCGAGCGACGGTGGACGCGCGAGCGAAATCGGCTGCTCCGCGTCGTAGCTCTTCCACGCCCGCGCCATCGTGCTGTGGTAGGCGGGATCGTTCGCGGCGCTCACTCGACGGCCGAGCGTGAGGTTCGAGACCTGGGTGATCTTGGTGCCCTCGTGATAGCGCTGCGCGTCCGCGAGAGGCGGGTCGAAGGGGTCACGAATCGGATCGCTGAGCAGCTTCTTCATCGGTTACGGAAACGGGTGCGGAATGGGATTGAGCTCTGCGCTGGCATCGTCACCGTAGCCGGCGCGGGCGGGGACGCTCCACAGCCGCGGAGAGCCGTAGGCCGGCAAGCGATGAATCGCGGTGAGCGGCACCGCGCCCGGGATGAGCACCTTGGGCCCGTAAAAGCCGGCGGCCGCGATCTCGGCCGCAGTAGTCTCTACGACGATACAGTCGAGCCCCTGTTCGGCGACCAATTCAAGACCACGGGCGAGCGCCTCTTCGGGACGCTCGGGAGCCTCATCACCGGTCGGCAGGCTCGCGCGCCTGGGCGTATCGAGCAGAAACCCGAGGTGGGGCTTCATCTCCGGCTCGCAGTAGAGCCGAACATGATCCTCGAAGTCCTGGATGTTGGACCAGTCGGGCATCGGCCGCCAATCGGGCTTCCGCCGCAAAAGATCACGGCACCACACCATGTCCTGCGCAGCTTCGAGTAGCGCCTTCTTCACCGCCTCGCGCGCAGAGAGGCGAGTGGCCGCACCCATGCCGGTCATCGGCCCCCGTGGGCTGTCGGCTTCGACGATGCACAGCATCGACGGAATCTTCACGTCGAGGGTCATATCGAAGACGTTGAAGCGCAGGTTGCATCCGTCGAAGTAACGACGGTAAATCTCCGCGAGCTCCGGGTCGGCCAGATAGTCGACCCGGGGCAGAGGCAGGCGACGGAGCCAGCTAATCATGAATGAGTCGCGCTCGATGACCTCATAGAGGCCGGTGAGCAGCGCCCGCTCGCGGACCGTGTGGCAGGCCTGTCCGCTCGAGACCGACAGCGCGAGGAAGTCGCTGCGGTCCCGCGGAAAGAACGGCACATAGACGAGGCAAGCCGGCACGAAGCGCCGCTCGCCGGTCAGAAGCGAACTCCCTTTGGCCCAGGAGATCGGCTGGTCCGGCGAGAAACGCGCGAAGGGAAATCCGGGCGCGTCGTATTGCTCCGGCGAATGAATGCCGAACGCGTCGAGGCCGATCGCCTGATCGCCGAGATCGTTCTTGCTCGCGTAGACCAGATCGGCAGGATCATAGTAAGCGCAGCAGTAGCGCTCGACGCACTCTCCAACGGCGCCGAGAAATGCCTGCTCCCAGGTGAAGCCCACCGCGCCGTAGTCCTCGGAGAGGTTCGCGCGCATGTACACGTCGGTCGACGCGGCGGCGATCGCCGAGACCGCCAGATAGTGCCGCCTTCGCCCCCAGGACCACGCCAGCGCCAGCACCGCGGCCGACGACGGCAGCACGATCAGCGCAGGACCGTACGCGCTCCAGCGACCGAGCTGCGCGAGCTGCCAGGTTGGGCCGAGCAGCGGCAGCC
>JANWLJ010000286.1 GCA_025450955.1 Polyangium sp. (in: bacteria)
GCCCGCCGAAAATCTAGGAGCAGCCTACTTGCGCTTGAGCGCGCGCTCGACGGCGAGCGTGGAGCGCGCCGTCAACGGACATAACGGGTTCCGATCTTTCGGTGGAAGTAGCGTCGCTAAAGAGGAGAATAACACGCCCGTTTCCTCTCCATCTCGTTTCGAGCGAGCGACGGCGACGAAGGTCCGCGGCGAATCGAGGTCGGCTTCGCGAGCGTTGACGGAAGCGAGCGGGCGGCGCTAAAGTTCGCGACCATGCGAGCACACTCGTTGGTTCTCGTCGGCGGGCTGGTGGCGGCGACTGCGCTGGGCGGCTGCGCCACCATGTCGAGCGTCAAGGGACCGCCGATGGGCGGCACCGTTCACATGTACAAGCAGGGCTCGGGCGGCGATCACGCCAACTGCTACTGGATCGAGACGCCGCAAGGCGCGGTGGTGGTCGACGTGCCGCTCTCGATCACCGAGACCAAGCGAATGAAGGGGCTGATGGATCGTCCCTATCGTATCTACATCACCGCCGCGCACCCCGAGCGGTTCGGCGGCCTCGATGTGATGCGCCAGCCGGGCGACGTCCCCGCCTTCACCACGCCGGCGGTGGCGACCGAGATCCAGAATCATGGCGACACCCGGCTCGCGCCGCTTCATCGCGAGTTCGGCCAGGACGTGCCCCGGCACGTCAACGCGCCCACGCCTGCCGTCGAGGAGCGCACCCAGGACATGATCGGCGACGATCTCGAGATCGATACGCTGCCGCTCGGTCCCGCCGAATCCGACGCCTCGCTCGCGCTCTATCTGCCCAAGACCGGCGAGCGCATCGCCGGCGACGTGGTGGCCGGCGGCGATCACGTCGATCTCACCTGGGGCCGCTCGGTGGTGTGGCAGGATCGCATCAACGAGCTCAAGGCGCTCAATCCCAAGCTGGTCTATCCCGGCCACGGCACGCCCGGCGGGCCGGAGCTGCTCGATCAGACGCTCGCGTATCTCAAATATTTTCACGACGCGGTGGCGGAGAAGGTGAAGCCGGGCGCGCCGGCGCGCATCAGCAAGGCCGACCTCGCCGCGATCAGGCAGAAGATGCTGTTGCAATATCCCAAGCTCGGCCGGCCCGAGCTGCTCGACAAGTCGATCCCGGCCGAGTACGCGGTGCAGCTCGCCGCGCTGCCGCCCGCGCCCGCGACACCCGCGGCTCCAGGCGCTCCCGGTCAGGCGCCGCCCGCGGGCGCGCCGGCCGCTTCACCGTCGGCCGCGACCGCTCCGCCCGCATCGTCGAACAGCGTCGACGATCTGTTGAACGCCGGCAAAAAGTAGCCGCGCCTCGCTTCACCCGCTCAGCGAAGCTTCACCCAACGCAGCTCGAGGTGGCAGTCGGCGCAGGCGCCGCTGAGATCGCCGACGCGCTCGGCGGTCGCTCGTAGATCGCGCTTTTCGGCGGCCTCGGTGAGCTCGGCGGCAAGGGCGCCGAAGTCGCTCGCCATCTCCGCCAGATGATCGGCGCGGGTCTTGGGCGCGCCCGAGACCGCCTCCCGCTCGTGCCCGTGCATCGCTTCGGCCTGGTGGTCGCCGTGGTGCATGTGCTCTTCGAGGACCGGCAGCGTCGGGCGGGGCAGGGTGGCGGCGCCGTGATCGGCGATCCAGCTCGCCACCTTCTGCAGGCGGCGGCCGTCGGCGGCGATGGTGGCGAAGTCGTGGTCGGTCGGCGCGCGGACCAGCATGCGCGCGGTGACCGCGCTCGCCGAGCCCCAGGCGGCGCGCGTCTCGGCCATCGCCTCGACGAGATTTTTCGGCGTGCGCGCAGGCCCGGTCGGCGGCGACAGCGCGCCCTGCCCGGCGGCGGCGACGCCGATCCCGCCGTGATAGACCAGCACGTCGCCGCCCACCCAGCCGGTGAGGAGCGTGATGGCCGAAAGCCCGGCCGCGATCCCGAAGGTCGGCCAGCCGGTCGCCACCTGCGGCCGACGGCGCAGAAGGCGCACCGTCGCGAAGATCGCCAGCCCGACCGTCATCGCGATCCCGAGCCCGAAGTGCAGCCAACGCCACAGCTCGAGACCGCCCGGCCAACCGACGGTGAGAAACGCCACCAGCCCGAACGCGGCCGCGACCAGCGTCAAGAGCGCGCCGATCGCGAGCGCGACGTCGCCGGCCAGGGTCCAGCGCTCGGAGCGATAGAGCGCCGCCACTCCGTAGGCGATCACGAAGATCGGCAGCGCGCCGATGGTGAAATGGATGAGCGCCGGATGGACGGTGACGAGGCGCAGCGGATGGATCATCACAGGCTCCTCCGCACCGCGAAGCGAAGATCAATCGGCTGAAAACAGGAGATAGTGACGGGTCTCTCCGAGGAGCGTGAGGCGTCCGGGGCGGGTCGGCGGCAGATCGCGCAAGAGATTGGCGCGCGCCCTCGGCAAAAGCAGCGCGAACGGCCGTGGGAGCCGCTCGAGCGCGGCGGGAAGCTCGGGCGCGAGCGCGACCGAGATCGGCATCCCCGTCGAGGCGAGCGCGCGCGCCTGGGCGAAATCGTCCGGGCTCTCGAGCAGGGTCACCACCTTTCGTTCGCTGTAGTAGCGCGCGGAGTAGGGATGGGTGTTGTAGAGGTAGAGCTCGGCCTTCGGGGGCTCGTGCGCCGAGGCGACGCGGGCGAGCGCGCGCACTTCGTCGTCTCCATCGAAGCGCGACAGATCGCGCGCCAGGTGCGCGATCGCGCCGGCGCCGATGAGCGCGATCGCGAGCGCGAGGCGAGCCCGTTTTCCGAGCGGCAGCCGGGTCCACACCAACGTCGCCGCGCCGAGCGCGAGCGCCGGATAGACGACCAGCAGGTAGTAGTCGAAGCGGGTGCGGGCGAGGCTGAACGCGACCAGCCCGCCGAGCGCCCAGATCGAAATCAAGAGATCGCGCCGCCGCCGACGCCGCGCCGCGCCCACCGCCGCCCAGCCGATCCCGGCGAGCGCGAGGAGCACGAGCGGCCCTTCGGAGCGCCACAGCTCGCGGACGTAGTAGCTGAAGCGGGTGAGGTGCAGGATCGGCTGGCGCGAGCGCTCGAGCACCTCGCCGAGAAAATAGCCGTCGACAAAGGCGCGTCCGTGGAGCGCCAGCGCCCACACATGCCACGGCAGCCACACCGCCAGCGCAACCGCCAGCCCGCCCGCGACCGCTCGAGCGGACACGCGCCCTTCGCGCTCGCCTGTGCGATCGACCAGCAGCGCCAAGAGCGGCACCGCGCCCACCACCTGCTTGGTCATCAGCGCCGCGCCGAGGCACAGCCCGAAGCCGAGCGCAAAGCGCGGCCGGGCGCGCGCGGCCTCGTAGCAGATGAACGCGCCGAGGATGAGCACGCACAGGAGCGGCTCGCTCTCGAAATAGCGCGCGTAGCCGATGAACAGATCCGAGGTGAGGAGCACGCCCGCCGCGGTCACTCCGACGGCGAGATCGAAGAGCTGGGTTCCGAGGATCACGAGCAGCGCGAGCTCGAGCGCGCACAAAAACGCGAGCGGATAGCGCACCACCCGTTCGTCGCGCGCCCCCGCCGGCCACGCCGCGCGCACCGCCGCCAGGGTCCAGATCGCGCCCGGCGGACGGGGATAGAGGGTCTCGCCCTGCCAGGTGAGATCGCCCCAGTTTCCCGTCGAGACCATCTCGCGCGCCATCTCGGCGTAGATCGCCTCGTCGCCATCATGGAGCGCCGCGCCGCCGGTGTGGACGAGGAGAAGAGGGCAGGCGATCGCGAGCACGATCGCGGCCGCGAGGCCGGCGCGTTTCACCGGCGCGATCGTAGCGCGAAGCGGAAGTTTTGACATGGGCGCCTCGCGCCTGATTTACTGGTGTGCGGGAGGCGTCCCATCGAAGCGCCGCGTCGTGAGATTGGCTGGCAGGAATATGGAGAGCTGTGCAAGCGACTCGCGCTCGAGGTGCGCGCCCACGGCAGCTACGACGCGGTGGTCGGCATCGCGCGCGGCGGGGCGATCGTCGGCGCCACGCTCTCCTTCATGCTCAACCTCGAATATTTTCCCATCCGCCTCGGCAAGCGCGGCGGGGTGACCCGGGTGATCGTGCCGCCGACTCGCGATCTCGCCGGCCGCAAGGTGGTGCTGGTCGACGATCTGTCGCGCACCGGCGACACCTTCAAGATCGCGCTCTACGAGCTCAAGCGGGTGGGGGCGGCGTCGATCACCACGGTCGCGCTGGTGCGGCGCGAGCCGGGCTTCCGTCCCGATCTGTGCGCGGTGACCGCCTCGGCCGTCGACAAGGTGGCCTTCCCGTGGGGCCGCGAAGAGCTGGTCGGCGATCGCTTCGAGCTGCGCAAGCTGTAAGGGCCGCTCGCCTCGCGTCCATAGGTTCTCCTTGACCTGCTCGACCCCTTTCGCTATATCGTTCCGTGGCCTTAGCGCTCTCTTGGCCAGGAAACGTACTGATATCGAGGGGTTTGAATGGAGTTCCAGCTCGCGAGCATCTTCTTCTTCGTCCTCGTCGGCGTGTCCGTCCCGCTGCTCATGCTCACGCTCGGCTGGATCGTCCGTCCGAAGACGCCGAACGCGCTCAAGAACACCATCTATGAGTGCGGCGAAATTCCGATGCAGCAGGCGTGGTTCAACTTCAACCCGCGCTTCTACATCGTCGCGCTGATCTTCCTCATCTTCGACGTCGAGGTGGCCTTCACCTATCCGGTCGCCACCGTCTTCAACCGCTGGGTCAGGCGCGGGATGGGCGGCTTCGCCTTCGGCGAGCTGTTCGTCTTCATCGCCATCCTGGCGCTCGGGCTCGCCTACGTCTGGCGCAACGGCGATCTCGAGTGGATTCGCCAGGCGCGCCAGGACACGCTCGACGAGGCCGAGCCCGAAGATCGCCCGGCGCGCTCGGAGACCGACGCGAGCGAGCTCAAGTCCGAGGCCGCCTGATGGACGCGCAGAGCATCTTCAATCACCTGGCCGCCAAGCTCGGCGACTCGGTCTACGACTTCACCACCACCGCGACCAAAGATCCCTATTTCAAGGTCAAGCCGGAGCGCTGGCTCGACGTCGCCCGCGTGCTCCGGGACGATCCCGAGCTGCGCTTCGACTTCTGCAACAACATCACCGCGGTCGACTGGCCGAAGCTGAGCCGCATCGACGTGGTCTATCACTTCTGGTCCTATGGCAAGGCGCACGCGATCGTGGTCAAGGCCGAGCTGCCGCGCGACAAGCCGCAAATCCCGTCGGTGGTGTCGCTCTGGAACGCCGCCGACTGGAACGAGCGCGAGCAGTACGATCTGATGGGCGTCGAGTTTCTCGGCCATCCCGATCTGCGGCGGATCATGATGCCGGATGACTGGCCGGGCCATCCGCTTCGCAAGGACTACAAAGAGGCCGAGTCGTATCGCGGCATGCCGACCACCCGTCCGAACACGATGGACCTCCTGCCGATGTTCGACAAGGCGACGCCCGAGCAGAGAAAAGAGAACAACGATGAGTGAGATCGTCCTCGCCTACGCCGACTCCGGCGAAGAGATGACGCTCAACATGGGTCCGCAGCACCCGTCGACCCACGGCGTGATCCGCTTCATCATCAAGACCGACGGCGAGATCATGCACGAGGCGATCCCCGACGTCGGCTACCTGCACCGCGCGATCGAGGGCATCTCGGAGAAGTGCACCTACGAGGGCTTCATGCCCTACACCGATCGCGTCGACTACGTCTGCGCAATGACCGCCAACCACACCTGGGCGATGGCGGTGGAGAAGCTGGCGGATCTGCCGGTGCCCGAGCGCGGCGAGTATCTGCGGGTCATCACCGACGAGCTAAATCGGATCTCGTCGCACGCGGTCGCGCTCGGCGCGATGGAGATGGACATCGGCGCCACCACGCCGTTCATGTACATCCTGCGCGAGCGCGAGTACGTCAACGATCTGCTCGAGGAGATCTGCGGCGCGCGGCTCACCTACAATTATCATCGCATCGGCGGCGTCGGCTGGGGCATGCCGAAGGGCTGGCGCGAAAAGGTGCTGAGGTGGTGCGATCACTTCGAGCCGGTGATCGCCGAGTTCGATCGGCTGATCACGATGAACGAGCTGTTCGTCAAGCGGCTGGCCAACATGGCGGCGGTGCCGGCGGCCGAGGCGATCGACTACGGGCTGGTCGGTCCGAACCTGCGCGCCTCGGGCGTCGATTTCGACGTGCGGCGCGACGTGCCCTATTCGATCTATCCCAAGCTCAAGTTTCAGACCGCGCTCGGCACGGGGCAGATGGGCAAGGTCGGCGACTGCTGGGATCGGTACTGGGTGCGGGTCGAGGAGTGGCGCCAGTCGCTGTCCTTGGTGCGGCAGTGCATGGAGCAGATCGAGTCCACTCCGCCCGACTTCTGGAAGCCGCCGAAGAAGCTCAAGCCGAAGGGCGACGCGATGGCGCGCGTCGAGGCGGCGCGCGGCGAGATGTCCTGTTACGTCGTCGGTGACGGCACCGCCAACGCGTATCGCGCCCGTTTTCGCACCGGCTCGTTCAACGCGATGCAGCTCATTCGCCACAAGTCGCGCGGTTTGATGGTCGCCGATCTGGTGGCGCTGATCGCCTCGCTCGACGTGGTGGCTCCGGAGATCGATCGATGAAGCGTCTGGCCATCCTCGCTCTTCTAGTGGTAGGCGGCTGTTCTAGCGGTCCCGAGGCGGCGATCCGCGACGTGCGCCCGACCAAGCTCCAGCTCGGTGAGAAGGTGCTGGTCGAGGCCAACGGCGAGCTGTTTCAGCCGGGCGCGCCGACCACGATCACCTTCGATCGCATCCTCGACGTCAATCGGCGGCCGCTCACCATCGAGGCGCGCGCGGTCTCGCCCGACCGGGTGATCGCCGACGTCGACGCGCGCGTCGAGGCGCAGCTCGCGGGCCGTCACGTGGTGCAGAAGACCACCGTGCACGTGGCGCAGACCGTCGATGGCAAGGTCTACACCAACGCCTCGGACGCGCGCGATCCGTTCGCGATGGATCTGTTTCCCCGCGATCTGCTCCACCTCGCCAACGGGTTCGCCGCCGAGGCCGCCGGCCACGAAATTTATCCGTGGCTCGGGCTGACGGTGAAGCCGGCGCAGGGCGGCGTGGTGGTCTCGTCGATCGCGGCCAAGTTCGATCCGGTCGCGTTCGTCGAGAAGTACGATCGCCCGTCGCTCGACGGAAACATCTCGCGCCAAGAGGCCAAGCTCGGCGGACTGAGCGACGCCGAGTTCAAGCGGCTCGACGCAAACGGCGACGGCAACATCGCCCAGCACGAGCTGGCCGCCACCGACGACGGGCTGGCCGCCTCCGCGGGCCTGAAGCTCGGCGATCTCATCACCGCCGCCGACGGCAAGCCGGTTTTGACCGCCGCCCAGCTCGACGGCGCGTGGCAGGACGCCTCCGATCACGTCGCGCTCACCGTCTCGCGCGCGGGTGTCGCCCAGCCGATGACGATTTCGATGCCGACCGCGGGCAAGCCCGACGCCTTTCCGGGCTGGCTGATTCTCGCGCTGGTGCTCGCGATCGCCGCCGGGCTGGTCGCGCTGCCGGTGCCGATCATCGCCGGGCTGGTGGTGGTGTGGGAGCGCAAGGTCTCGGCCTATATGCAGTCGCGGCTCGGCCCGAACCGCGTCGGTCCGGGCGGCTGGCTGCAGTGGCTCGCCGACGGGCTCAAGCTCCTCATGAAAGAGGACATCGTTCCCACCGAGGCCGATCCCTATCTGTTCAAGGCGTCGCCCTATCTCGCCTTCATCGGGCTGTTTCTCACCTTTTTGGTGATGCCGTTTTCGCACCTCTTGATCGTCTCCGATCTGAACATCGGGCTCTTGTTCCTCTTGTCGGTGACCTCGCTGGTGGTGGTGTCGATCATCATGGGCGGCTGGTCCTCGAACTCGAAGTGGTCGCTGCTCGGCGGCATGCGCTCCGCGGCGCAGATCATCAGCTACGAGCTGCCGGCCTCGGTCGCGCTGCTCACCATCGCCACGCTCACCGGCTCGCTCTCGACGCAGAAAATCGTCGAGGCCCAGGGCGGCGCGCCGTGGAACTGGTACCTGTTCGCCAACCCGTTCACCTTCTGCGCCTTCTTCATCTGGTTCATCTCCGCGCTCGCCGAAGGCAACCGCACCCCGTTCGATCTTCCCGAGGCGGAGTCGGAGCTGGTCTCGGGCTACAACACCGAGTATTCGGGTTTCCGCTTCTCGCTGTTTCCGATGGTGGAGTGGGTGAACCTGTTCATCATCGGCGCGATCGCCTCGATGCTGTTCTTGGGCGGCTGGCGCATCCCCGGCGTCTCGCCGGCGATGATGGAGCAGCACTGGTGGCTCGATCTTTTGGGGATGGCGGTGTTCCTGGTCAAGGACATCGCGATCATCTTCGTCATCATCTGGATCCGCTGGACCCTGCCGCGCTTCCGCGTCGATCAGATGATGAACCTGTGCTGGAAGTACTTCATTCCGATCTCGTTCGCCTGCTTCGTCGGCATTTTGGCGTGGGCGTGGCTGGCGCCGCCGGCGCTTTTGATGGCGACCAAGTTTTTGATGTTCGCGGTCTTGGGCGTCGGCTGTGGGACCTGGTTCATCCGCCGCGTGCTGTTCAACTCGCGGCAATATCGTGACCTGGTGCTCAACGACGCTCTTGGAAGGGTAAATACATGAGCAGCAACCAGTCGGGGCAGTCGCTCACCCGCGGGTATATCGGCAACATCGTCGCCGCGGCCAAGACCACCGCCGAGGGGATGGCGGTCACGCTCGCGCAATATTTCCGCCGCCCGACGACGGTGCAGTATCCCGATCGCACCGACGTGCCGGTCTCCGAGTCGCTGCCCGAGCGCTATCGCGGCTTTCTCGAAGTCGACATGGACATCTGCACCGGCTGCAAGGCCTGCGAGCGCGACTGTCCGATCGACTGCATCGTCATCGACCTCGAGAAGAAGGAGGACGTGCGCGGCGTCGTCCGCTTCGACATCGACATGGGCAAGTGCATGTACTGCGGCATCTGCGTCGAGGCCTGCCCGACCGATGCGCAGTCGGTCGGCGATCTCGAGCAGACCAAGTGCATCCGCATGACCAAGGAGTTCGAGGGCGCGACCTCGGACTTTCCGACGCTCACCTTCCGCTTCGTCCGGCCGGGCGACTTCGTGCCCTTCTTCAAGCCGAAGAAGGGCGAGATCTCGTCGACCAAGAAGCGCGGCGAGATCGCCCGCTACGTCCGCAAGAAGGCGCAGGAGTACAACGTGGTCGCGGTGCGCTGGGCCTACGCGCACGGCGGCGCGGGCGCGCAGAAGGGCGGCGCCGCCGACGCGGTCAAAGAAGAAGTGCTCCTCAAGCGCGCGCAGGAGCTCGAGCCGCTGGTCAAAGAGGCCGGCAACGACGTCAAGAAGGTCGAAGATCTCCTCTACAGCCAGGCGCTGGCGCAGACCGACTGCGAGGCGTGCGGCTGGCCGACCTGCCGCGCTTACGCCGACGCGATGATCTCCGGCAAGGACGGCGAGTTCTTCAAGTGCGAGCCGGGCGGTGCGGAGGCGACGCGCGACATGAACCTCATTCTTCAGATTCGTCTCGGCAAGCCGCTCGCCGACGCGGCCAAGGCCACCGCCAAAGTGGTGCTCGAGCACCACAAGTAGCGCCTGGACCCAACGGATGAAATTCGCTAAAAGAAGGCCCGCACGATGATCAGCCTGCTCGCTGCGCTCCCACCCGGAGCGATCTTCTTCTACTTCCTGGCCACCGTGGTGGTGCTCTCCGCCGTCGGGGTGGCGATCGCGCCCAACATCCTCTACTCGGCGTTCGCGCTGCTCGGCACGCTCGCCGGAGTGGCCGGGCTCTACCTCTATATGGGGGCCGATTTTCTCGGCATCGCCCAGCTGCTCATCTACGTCGGCGGGATCCTGGTCTTGATCCTGTTCGCGGTGCTGCTCACCAACCGCATCGGCGAGATGAACATCACCAACTTATCGGCGGGGCTGATCGTGGGCGCGCCGGCGGCGGTGGCGGTGATCGCGCTGCTCATCAAGATGGCGCTCGGCACCGCCTGGCCGGTGACCGAAGTGGTGGTGGCGCCGACGACGCAGCGGCTCGGCGACGCTTTCTTGCGGGAGTATTTGATGCCGTTTGAAATCGCGTCGCTGGTGCTGCTGATGGCGCTGGTCGGCGCGATGGTGATCGCGCGGCGCGCTGCGAAAGAGGGCAACAAGAAGCGCGTGGTGGCGACGGAGATCGGGAAATGAGCGGCTTCCTCCAAATCGGGCTCACCCATTTTCTGGTGCTCTCGGCGATCTTGTTCGGCCTGGGCCTGCTCACCGTCGCCACCCGCCGCAACGCGGTGGCGATCTTGATGGGGGTCGAGCTGATCTTGAACGCGGCGGCGCTCAACTTCGTCGCCTTTTCGACCTACGTGCAGGGGCTGGTCACCGGGCAGGTGTTCGCGCTGTTCATCATCGTGCTGGCGGCGGCGGAGGCGGCGATCGCGCTCGCGATCGTGCTCTCGATCTTCCGCCACTTCCACTCCATCGACGCCAACGATACGTCGACGCTGAGGGACTGAGGAATGAACGAACCTTTCACCGCAGCGCTCCAGCGCACCGTCGAGGTGAGCTGGCTGTGGCTGATCCCGCTCTTCCCCTTCATCGGGGCGGTGCTCAACGGATTTTTCGGCAAGCGGCTGCAAGATCGCTTCGGCAAGGCCGTCAACCACACCATCGGCATCGGGATGATGGCGGCGGCGGCGGTGGTGGCGATCGCCGCCTTCGTCAAGCTGCTCGGCCTCGATCCCAGCCAGCGGTTCCTGCTCGACGTCGCCTTCCCGATGATCCACATCGGCAAGCTCAACGTCGACATGGCGTTCGCCATCGATCCGCTCTCGGGAATGATGGCGCTCATCATCACCGTGATCGGCACCGTCATCCACGTCTACTCGACCGGCTACATGGCCGACGAGCCGTCCTACTGGCGCTTCTTCTGCTACCTCAACCTGTTCGTCTTCTCGATGCTGCTGCTCGTCCTCGGCGACAGCTTCGTGATCATGTTCTTCGGTTGGGAGGGCGTCGGCCTCTGCAGCTACCTGCTCATCGGCTTCTGGTACAAAGAGAAGAAGAACGCCTCGGCCGGAATGAAGGCGTTCATCGTCAATCGCGTCGGCGACTGGGGCTTCGTCACCGGGCTGTTCTTCCTCTTCTGGGGCCTCGGCGGATCGTGGTCGACCATCAATCATCACTACTACCCCGACGTGAACGAGGGCGCGGCGCAGGCGCGCTACGAGGTGGTGGTCACCAGCGAGCCGTCGGAAAATCCCGCGGCCAAGGGTGAGCACGCGCCCGACGTCGACGCGATGGAGCACCAGGGCGCGCACCACGCCTCGATGGCGGTCGGCCCGACGGTGTCCTTCCGCGAGCTGCGCGACCAGCTCAGCCTGACCTCCGCCTCGGGCGCGCGGCCGCTCGCCGATCTGTTGCTCGCGAAGAAGGTCTGGGGGATGCCGCTCGTCTTCCTGATCTGTTTGTGTCTGTTCATCGGCGCCTGCGGAAAGTCGGCGCAGATTCCGCTCTACGTCTGGCTGCCCGACGCGATGGCCGGTCCAACGCCGGTCTCGGCGCTGATGCACGCCGCGACCATGGTGCCCGCCGGCGTCTACCTGGTCGCGCGGCTCAACTTTTTGTTCGTGCTCTCGCCGGGCGCGATGACGGTGGTCGCCTGCACAGGCGCCCTCACCGCGCTGTTCGCCGCCACCATCGGCGTCTTCCAGTACGACATCAAGAAGGTGCTCGCCTACTCGA
>JANWLJ010000287.1 GCA_025450955.1 Polyangium sp. (in: bacteria)
ATCTCGGCGGCACCTCCTATTACGCCGGCATGCCGATGGTCGATCTCGGCGCGCTCGGCGATGTGACGATGGCGCACCACGGTGTCGATCCGGCCGCCCAGCGCGAATATGTCTTCGGCGAGCGTCGCCCCACCTTCATGCGCAGCGTCGGTTTCTGGCGCAACGCGCACCTGCAGGACTATCCGGAGTTCAAGGACCGCTACACCCCGCTGCGGGTCCCCGGCGCCGGCAACGAGGGCTTGTCGATCGTCCGCAGCGCCTTTACCGCCGACGGGATCGACACGCGGAATCCGCTCGCGCGATTTGAGCCCGAGGCGCTCGCGCTCCTCGGCGCGAAGGTGCAGCAGGGCACCGTCGAGCTGTGGCTGCTGGTCGAGAGCGCCAAGGCGAAGCCGCTCGCCCTGCACACCGCGGCGGGAGACAAGCCGATCGCGATCGGCGACGGTTACTACACCCCCGCCGACTGGCAGGTGGGCGAGGTGCTCCACGCGCGACTTCCTCGTCCGGCGGGCGCCTCGCTCGCGCTCTGCGGCCAGACCTGTTTTCCGCTCGCCGAAGGTGCGAGCGGCGCGCAGCCGGTCGCGATCCCCGAGCCCTCACCCGAGGCGCGCGCGCGCCTGCTCTCCGATCACGCCTGGACGATTCTGGCGCGCATCGACGCCGATCGCGGAAATCCCACCCTCGGACGAGCGCTCCTGCAGCGCGGTCTCGATGAGCGCCGAGCCGGCGAGCTCGCGCCCGCGTTCCGCGATTTTCTCGCCGCGGTCCGCCTCGATCCGCGCCTGTCGTTCGCCCGCCGCGACGCCGAAGAGCTGCGCCTCCTCGTCAAAGACGCCTACGACTATCGCGCCCAGGTCGCGCTCGATCACGCGATCCTCGATTTCCACCTTCACCCCGATCCGCCGCACTTCGACGCGCTCGTCGCCGCCGCCAAGCGCGCCGGTGCTCCCCGCGCCGCAGTGCGCGCCCATCTCGCGACCGGCCTCAGGCCGAGCTCGAGCGCGCTCGCGAGCGACCTCGCCGCCGCCTACCACGACCTCGGTCTGGCTCCACGGCAGTGAGGCTCAGCGGCGCCGGGTGACCGCCGCTGCGAAGGTCGCCTCACACTTCCGAATGCGGTCGGCGGTCAGCGGCTGGGCGCGCGGCGCGACGACCACGCGATCGGCCAAGAGCGTGACGTTCGGCTCGAAGCATTCGACGTAGCCGGGTGGCGGACCGCGATCGTGCGCCATGGTGCGCTCGCCCCGGTGATGGATCGGGTTGTGGGCGATGACCCAGTCGTTGAGCCCGAGGCGATCGATCACGTTCACGTGCGGCAGCACCCAGGCGAGGTAGCCGATGGCGTCGCCCGCGATCACCGGGAAGCCCTCGGCCGGAGTCCGCTCGCCGGTGCTGCGCGGCGCGTAGATGTCTTCGCGCGAGAAGAGAAAATTCCGATGCTCCTCGTGGCGCATGCAGTCGTAATGGAGAATGAGCCAGTCCTGTAGACGATCGAACTTCTCCCCGTAGCCGCGCGCGAACGCCGGCGGGTGAGGCGCCACCTTGCGACGCAGCCGCCAGGTCGGCGCATCGCGCGGGATGTGGAAGGTCAGCTCCCAGTGAATCCACGGGATCGGCCAGGACGCGGCGATGACCACCACGAATACGCCGGCGGCGGCCCACCACCTTGCGCGCAGCCGGTCGAGCGCCCAGAGGAGCGATATGAAAATGAGCAGAATGAGATGGCTATAAACCCGGTATTCGAAATGATCGCCGCCGATGATGAAGGTGTAATAACCGGCGTGCGCGATCAGCACCAGGACGGCGAGATCGCTCGCGACCCTCCGCTCGCGCCACCACCCGCGACGGCATAAACACATCACCAGCGCGCCCGCGATCACCGCCGCCCAAATCCACAGCGCATACTCGAGCACGAAGCTCTCGAGATAGCGCCGCCCCGCCTCCGGCCACGCCGCGACGTGCTTGGCGAAATAGGTATTCGGAACCCATTCGCCATAAAACGCATGTCGCCAAAGGACGTGCGCGAGGGTGGCGGCGAGCGGCAGCGTCGAGAGCAGCACGTTCTTGCGCGGCGCGCGGCGGCGCCACCAGGCCTCGGCGAGAAGCGCGCCGGTCGCGGCAACCACCAGGAGGCCGTCGGGCCGGGTGAGCTCGACCAGCGCGGCCGCGCTCGCAATCGCCCACAGCCGCTTGGGCGCGGTCAGGCACAATAAAGACCCACAGCGTAAAACAGAAATTGAAGAGCGCAGTCTCGAGCCCCGAGCTGGTCCAGGCGAGAAAGGTCCGGTTGGTGAGCGTCCCGGCGAAGATGAGCGCGAGAAACAGCCAGCGCCTGCGGTCGAGCGCGGGGCCGAGCCGCATCTTGCAAACGAGCGCCGCTCCGAGCGAGCGTTCCGTAGCTGAACAGCAGCGACACCGCGTTGGCCGCGTGCGGCGGGTCGACGCCAAAGACGCGCCAGATCCCGTCGAGCATCACCACCCATAAAAAGCTGGTATATCCCTCGACCGGCCGAAACGGCGGCGCGTTCCAAACGTACCCGAACCCAAGCCGACTATTGCTGATATACCGAAACGCAATAAACGCGTCGTCGGTGAGAAACCACAAATACCGCCATCCGAGATAGAGCCCGATCGCCGCCAGAAAGCAAACCGCTGCGATGCCCCGCCGATCGCTCTTCAACGCCATTGTGCATTCCGGACTAGAACCGGACGAGCGCGACCGCGCCGGCCGAGGTGGGGCTGGCGGCGGGGAGGATGAGCGCCGTCGTTTTGGCCTTGGCGTCGGAGGTAGTCTTGCGGCCGTCGAGCCAGATGAGCGCGCCGATCAGCATCGCGCTCGCGCCGACGCCGGTGAGCAGGCCGCCGCCGAGGTCGAGGCCCTGGCGTTTGCCGAGGTTGTCATTCACCGTCGTCGAGACGCCGAGCATGATCACCCCGGCGGCGAGGGCGCCGGCGCCAATATCGGCGGTGATGATGCCGGCGAGCTTGAGGTCGCGCCCGGGATCGGGCGCCGCGACGGTCACCGCGGCGGCGGGCGCGGGCGTGATCTTCGCCGGCGCCGTGATCGGGGCGGCGGGTTTTTGCGGCGCTTTCTTCTTCGCGCTCGCGGTGAGCGGCGCTGCCGAGAGCGCCAGCGCGGTCAGGATCGCGGTCAGGTTGCGCATCAGCTCGCCTTGATCTGCTGGAAGTCGATTCCCAGCTTGGAGACGGTCGCCAGCCGCTTGCCGGTCCGCACCATCTCGATGTTCTCCTGAAACTCGACGGTGATGCCCATGTCCTCGCCGAGGAACTGGCGCAGGACCTTCAGGACCTCGTCGAGCGTGCCGTCGGAGAAGCGCTTGCCCTTGACCACCTTGAGGGCGATCGCGCCGCGCTCGGTCTGCACGATCTGGAACTGGCGGATCGCGTGATCGTAGTCCTTGAGAACGTGCGCGAAGAAGGTGCCGGGCACGTACTGGCCGCGCGAGCCGATGATGATCGACTGCACCCGTCCTTCGATCTTGCCGAGGCGCGGCAGGCCGCGGCCGCACGGGCAGCGCTCGGCCGGATCGAGCGCCTCGGCCAGATCGCCGATTCGATATCGAATGAACGGCAAACAGTAATTATTCAGATCGGTGATCACCACCTCGCCGATCTCGCCCGGCTGGGCCGGCTTGCCGTCGGCGAGCACCTCGACGAGATAGCCCTCGCCGACCACGTGATGCCCCTGGTGCGCGTCGCATTCGTAGGCGATTCCGGAGAATTCGCGCGAGCCATATTTATCGAACACTTTGCAGCCGAAGGCGTCCTCGATGATCTTGCGCGAGCCCTCGGGCAGGGTCTGCGCCGAGGAGATGATTCCCTTCGGCGACAGCTTGAGCCGCCCCTTCTCTTTCAAGTAGCGCGCGAGAAAGTTGAACGACTCGGCGTAGCCGTCGAGCAGGATCGGCTGAAAATCCTCGATCGCCCGCACGAACTGGTCGAGCGTCTCGTCGCTCATCTCGTACGCGGGGATGAACTTGCGGCGGGCGAGCAGGGCGTCGGTGAGCTCGCGCGCGATCTGGGTCTTCGACATCCCGAGCGTCTGGTGCCAGAGCCGAAGCTGCCGGTCGCCGAAGCGCCAGCCGGTCCACTCCATCGCCCGCAAGGTCGCCGCCCAGCGAAACTCGAGCTGCTCGCGATCGACGAAACAGACGAACGGCTCGCCCGTCGAGCCGGAGGTGGTGACCTTGAGGATCTCCGACTTCTTGTGGTTGTCGCTCATGATGTCGAAGTAGAGGTGCTTGCGCACGTCGTCCTTCGTCAGAAACGGCAGCTTCCTCAAATCATCGAGCGTCTCGATCTCGTCGGGAGTGATGCCCATCGCCCGCATCCGGTCGCGATAAAACGGCACGTGCTGATAGGCGTGCCGCACCAGCCGCCGGAGCTTGTGCTCCTGTAGCTCGCGCATCTTCTCCGGCGACAGCCACTGCGACTCGCGCAGATCGCGGAGCTGGGTGCCGACCTCCTTGGTCATCATCCAGTGGGTCGCGCCGAAGAGCTGCAAATAGCCGCCGAAGTGAATCCGCCGCCACAAAGGCTGCACCTCGTCGGGCACGAGCGGCCGCTCGCGATCGAGAAAGCTGCGCAACGTCGACGAAGATTGCGGCTTCAAACGATATTCGAAAAACGCTTTTCCAATATCGGCGAACGTGCGCGCCACCGCCTTGACCGGCATGTCCTCGAGGAACGATTTTCCGGCGCGGCGCGGCTCGAACAGCGTCTCGATCTGCTTGTATGTGTAGCCCTTGGCGTGCGCCGCCACCATGATGAACGACTGCCAATAATGATAGCTGCCGCGATACGAGAGCAGATCCTCGAAGGTCTCGCGCGCGGTGAGGATGAAGCCGCTCTTGTTGTCCTGCAGGCTCATTCCAAACGCGCTATTCAAAAGCGCGTTGAGCCCGCGCGAATAGTAATAACGCGGCCCCTTGTCGCGCCCGACCGGCGAGCGCCACCCCTGCACGATATCGACGTTGGAGATCTCGAGCTCGCGCTTGAGCCGCAAAATATCTTCGGGCTGATATTGCAGATCGGCGTCGAGGATCGCCACCAGATGCCCGCGCGCGACCGAGACCCCGGTCTTCCACCCCGCCGCGATTCCGCGATTCTCCGAATGGCGCCGCCCGACCAGCCACGGATGCGACGCCTGCGCCTCGCCGATCGCCTGCCAGGTCCGGTCGCGCGAGCCGTCGTCGACGAGGATGAGCTCGCCGGCCAGCCCGCCGCGCTCGAACACCTCGCCGATCCGGTTCACCAGCTCGGGGACGTTCGACTCTTCATTCAAACAGGGGACAATGACCGACAGATCCATCGCGGGAAATCTAGCACAACCCGACTGGCTTACAGATACGCGGGGTCGTGGTGCTCGCCCCAGGTCTGGCGGAAGACGTCGGCGACCTCGCCGAGGGTGACGCCGCGCTTGACCGCTTCGATCGTCACCGGCATCAGGTTCTCGTCGCCGGCCGCGGCGCGCCTCACCGCCTCGAGCGCGGCCTTCGCCGCGGCCTCGTCGCGGGTGTGCTTCATCGTCTTGATCTGCGCGACCTGACGCCGCTCGACCTCGGCGTCGATCTTGAGCGTGGGGATCTTGTCGCCCTCGCCGCCCTCGACGTACTTGTTCACGCCGACGATCGATCGCTGGTGGGTGTCGACCTGCCGCTGAAACTGATAGGCCGAGTTGGCGATCTCGCGCTGCGGATAGCCCTCTTCGATCGCGCGCACGATCCCGCCGAGCGCGTCGATCTTTTCGATGTAGGCCATCGCGGCCTCTTCCATCTGATCGGTGAGCCGCTCGACGAAGTAGCTGCCGCCGAGCGGATCGGCCACCTGCGCCACCCCCGACTCCTCGACG
>JANWLJ010000288.1 GCA_025450955.1 Polyangium sp. (in: bacteria)
ACACCGGCGACGGGGCGGGGCTGCTCCTCCGCACCGACCAGAAATTTTTCCGTCGCTTCATCACCCCCGGCCGCCGGCTCCCCGACGGGCACCGGCTGGTGGTGGGCGTGCTCTATTTTCCGCCCGGCGAAGAGTCGAACCTGCCCGCCTGGCAGCAGGAGATCGACGCCACCTTGCGGCGCCACGGTCTTCAGCCGCTCGGCTGGCGCCGCGTTCCCACCGACGAGAGCGCGCTCGGAGCCAAGGCGCGCGCCTCGCGCCGCGACGTCTGGCAGATCCTGATCGGCGAAGGGATGGTCCCCGACGAGGAGCTCGGCCGCGCGCTCTACTCGGTCAAGCATCACCTCGAGCGTTGGTTTCGCGATCTCTATCTGCCGTCGCTGTCGGCCTCGACCGTGGTGTACAAGGCGCTCGCCACCGGCGATCAGCTCCGCCGCTACTATCCCGACCTGCGCGATCCCGAGCTCGAGAGCGATCTGGCGATCTTTCACCGTCGCTATTCGACGAATACTTTTTCGAATTGGTATCTGGCGCAGACCTTTCGGCTGCTCTGCCACAACGGCGAGATCAACACCATCAAGGCCAACCGCAACGCGGTCAAAAACCTCGAGTCGGAGGTCGGCCGCGACGGAATTCTCATGCCGCAGGGCTCGGACTCGGCCGATCTCGACCGGGTGATCGAGCTGTTCGACGTGCACAAGATTCCTTTGCCCGAGGCGCTGTGCCGGGTGATGCCGCTCGCCTTCGGCGATCTGCCCGAGCCGACGCCGGAGGTGGTGCGCTTTTATCAGGGCGTCGCGCGCGCGCTCGGCACGCTCGGCGCGTGGGAAGGTCCGGCGGCGGTGGTCGCCTCCGACGGAGATCACGTGGTGGCGATGCTCGACCGGATGGGGCTCCGTCCGCTCAGGTGGCTGGTCACCCGCTCGGGCCGGGTGATCATCGGCTCGGAGCTGGGCGCGATTCCGGTCGCCGCCGAGGAGATCGCCGAGACCGGCCAGCTCGATCCCGGCGAAGGGCTGGCGGTCGATCTGAAGACGCGCACCCTGCTCGATCCGCGGCGGCTCATTCGCGAGGTGGTGGCGCACTCGCCGATCAACTTCCAGGAGCTGGCCGAGTCGCAGCTGGTGCCGCTGCCGCCCCGGCAGCGCGCGTCGCTCGGGGGAAAGGCGCCCAAGCCCGATCGCCGCGTGCTCAACCTGTTCGGCTGGTCGCAAGATCGCATCCGCACCGTCAAGTACATGGCGGAGAACGGCAAGGAGCCGATCACCTCGATGGGCTTCGATCGTCCGCTCGGGGTGTTCTCGCCGGCGCGGCCGCCGCTCGCCAAGTACTTCAAGCAGATCGTCGCGGTGGTGACCAACCCGCCGATCGATCCTTTGCGCGAAGGCTCGGCGTTCGATCTCACCGTCTATCTCGGCAAGACGCCGTCGGTGCACGAGACCGCGCCGAATTACGAGCCGCAGCCGCAATACAAGCTCGCCGGCCCGTTTCTCCTCGGCGATCAGCTCTTGCGCATTCGCGACGGCGCGGGCGCGGGGGTGCCGGCCTGCATTCCGCTCGACGCGACCTTTGAAGACGCCGGCGGCTCGAAGGCAATCGCGCGGCGGATTAATGAATTGGTCAACGACGCGGTCCGCACCGCCAAGAGCGGCGCGGCGTCGATCGTGCTGCTCTCCGATCGCGCGGCGCTGATGCAGCCCAAAGAGGGCGCGGCGCGCCGGCTGCCTCTGCCGATGCTGCTCGCGGTGGCGGCGATCCACAACGCGCTCACCGAGGCGGGCCTGAGGCGCGCGCTCTCGATCGTCTGCGAAGCGGGCGAGGTGCAGGAGGGCCACGACGCCGCGCTGCTCATCGCCAACGGCGCCGACGCGATCCATCCGTATCTCATGCTCGAGCTGGCCGAGGGCGACGCGCAGGGCGAGCGCAGCCTGATCGCCGCGCTCGACACCACGCTCAGGCGGGTGATGTCGAAGATGGGCATCACCACCGTCGACGGCTATCGCGGCTCGCGGCTGTTCGAGGCGGTGGGCGTCTCGGCGGCGCTGGTCGATTACTATTTGCCGGGGATTCAGTCGCGCATCGGCGGGATCGATCTCGACGATCTCTACGAAGATCTTCTTTATCGGGTGAATCAGGGCGGCTCGCCGCACCGCGAGACCGAGGTCAACGTCTATCGCAAGGAGGTGTGGCAGGAGCTGCAAGAGACCGCGCGCGGCAACGAGGGCGCCTACGAGCGCTTCTTGCGGCTCATCCGCGACACGCCGCCGGTCTACCTGCGCGACCTGCTTCGCTGGAAGAGCGGCGCCGACGGAAATCTGGGCGCGGTCGCCACCGACGAGGTGGCCGAGCCCGCCGAGATCATCCGCGCCTGTTTTCGCGGGGCGGCGATGTCGCACGGCGCGCTCCATCGCACCGCGCACCGCGCGATCGCGGCCGCGTTCAACTCGTTCGACGCCGCGTCGAACTGCGGCGAGGGTGGCGAAGATCCGCGCCGCGACAAGGGCGGCCCTTGGGAGCGCGATCGCTCGCGCATCCGCCAGGTGGGCTCGGGACGCTTCGGCGTCGAGGCGCGCTATCTCGCGCACGCCGACGAGATCCAGATCAAGATCGGCCAGGGCGCCAAGCCCGGCGAAGGCGGGATGCTGCCCGGCGCCAAGGTCACCGAGGAGATCGCGCGCATCCGCCGCACCCAGGTCGGCGTCACCCTGATCTCGCCGCCGCCGCATCACGACATCTACTCGATCGAAGATCTGGCGCAGCTCATCTACAACTTCCGCCAGACCAATCCGCAGGCGCGGGTGTCGGTGAAGATCCCGGCGGTGACCGACATCGGCACCATCGCGGTCGGCATCGCCAAGGCGGGCGCCGACGTGATCGACGTGAGCGGGTTCGAGGGCGGCACCGGCGCCGCCTCGTCGTCGAGCATCGAGCACGCGGGCCTGCCGCTCGAGCGCGCGCTCGCCGAGACCCACCAGGCGCTGGTGGTCAACGGCATCCGCGACACGGTGCGGCTCAGGGCCGACGGCGGGCTCAAGACCGGCGAGGACGTGGCCAAGGTGCTGGCGCTCGGCGCCGACGAGGTCTCGCTCGGCACCGCGCTGATGATCGCCGAGCAGTGCATCTTCTGTCACGGCTGCTCGAAGGGAAACTGTCCGGCCGGGATCACCACCCAGTCGGATCTCACCGCGCGGCGGCTGATGACCGAGAAGAAGGGGCGCGCCGCCGACGACGTGCTGCCCGATCTCGAAGAGGAGCGTTATCGCGACGCGTTCTCCGGCGTGACCCGCTACCTCACCGCGCTGGCGAGCGACCTGCGCGCGATCCTGGCGCGGCTCGGGCTTGCGCGTCCCGAGGAGCTGGTCGGGCGCGTCGATCTCCTCGAGCAGGTGGCGACCGGGAACGCGCGGCTCGACAAGGTCGATCTCAGCGAGCTGCTCATCGATCCCTACGGGCCGGTCTCCGTCGAGCCGGTCTCAGACAAAAAAGCGCGGCGCGGCGGCCGGCCGCGATCGGCGCTGCTGGTTGATCCGACCTCGACGGCCAACGAGCGGATCATGGAGGCGGTCAAGCGCGGCGAGCGTGAGATCGCTCTCGAGATCACCACTGGCGATCGCGCGGTCGGCGCCACCTTGGCCGGATGGACGAGCGTGGCCGGGCCGCACAACGTCGCGCTCGCGCTGCGCGGCTTCGCCGGCCAGGCGCTCGGCTTCGCGCTCACCGACGGGATCCGGCTCGAGCTCGAAGGGTTCGCCAACGACTCGGTGGGCGCGGCGATGTCGGGTGGCACGCTGGTGGTGCGCCAGCCTGAAGCGGTCGGCGCCGAGACCCGCGCGCGCGCGTCGGTGATCGGCAACAACGCCTGCTACGGCGCGACCGGCGGCCGGCTGTTCGTCGAGGGGCGCTCGGGCCAAAGGCTCGGCGTGCGCAACTCGGGCGCGGTGATGGTGTGCGAAGGCGCGGGCAAATACGCGTTCGAATACATGACCGGCGGCGTCGGAGTGGTGCTCGGTCCCGTCGGCGCGGTGCTCGCCTCGGGGATGACCGGCGGCCTGGTGTGGGTGCTCTCCGAGGAGCGGCGCAGCGTCGAAGATCGTCTGCACAAAGAGAGCGTGCAGATTGCCGCCGCCTCACCCGAGGAGCTGGCGAGCCTGCGCGAGCTGGTGCAGGCGCACCTGAACGAAACGCAAAGTCCGCGCGCCCGCGCGCTCCTCGCCGAGTGGGACGCGGCCGCTCGCCGCTTCGTCAAGGTCGTCCCCGCCGCTCAGGCCGCGCCCGCGCTCGCTCCCGTCGAGCGCGACCTCTCGCTGGTCGCGCTCTCGCCGCCAAAAATCTGATTCAGCCGACCGCATCCAGGAGTGAAAAAGGACTGCGCCTTCGTCGACACGGCTTGCGGACTCCCTCCCGATTGCGGCGACTACTATTCGTCTTCTGCGATGAGTGCCTATTTCAACTCGCTGGTCACGGCCTGGCTACAACATGGGTGCGATGCCTCGGGATGCCACGACTGCCCGATTGCTCACCCTCCATCTGCGTGCATCGCCGGCCACTGTGCGTCCGCGATGCAATAGCCAGGTTCAGCCGAGCTGCTCGCGCAGAAGATCGAGGGCCGAGGTGGCGGCGAGGGCGCGGTCGAAGCCGCGCGGCATCGCGCTGCGGTGGGTGAGGCCGGCGTCGAGCTGGCGCACCGCCGCGCGCGCGTCCTCGTCGGTGACCGCGTCGCGGCCGGCCGAGGCGGCGTAGGCGCGGGCGAGCAGCGCCACCAGCGCCGACGAGAGCACCAGCAGATCGAGGCCGCCTGCGATCGAGAGGCCGAAGGCGGCGTCGCCGAAGAAGGTGAGCGACTCGATCGCGCCCGCGAGCCAGCGCACGAGCAGCGCCTCGCCCGCGAAAGTCAGGCCGGGGCGCACCCGATTCGCCTCGGGGAGCGCGACCTGGCGACCATCGCGCAGCCGGATCTTGCCGCCGCCGAAGAGCGAGGAGAAGACGCCGCCCATTCGTCCGGCGGTGCCGCGCTCCGGCTGCGTGGCGCGGAGAAGCGTGCGCAGCATCGCCCGCGAGAGACGATCGGGCGCGGGCGGATCGGCGAGCGCTTCGGCCACGAGCTGCTCGCCGCCCGAGCGCGCGACGGCGATCGCCTCGGCGAAAGGCCGCCCCGCTTCCAGTTCGACCTGGGTGAGCGCGCACAGCGCGCCCATGCGGCACAA
>JANWLJ010000289.1 GCA_025450955.1 Polyangium sp. (in: bacteria)
CCCATCAGCGTTCCTATCTCACCTGATGACAGTCCCTCGAAGAATCGGAATAGGACGGTGGAGCGGTACGGCTCATCGAGCGCCAACACCAAGTGTGCGAGTGCACTCTGAGCTTCTGCGCGTTCAAGAAGTTGGTCCGCTGCCGGCGCGTAGTCATCAGCCCGGCTCGTTTCCGTCTCATATACTTTTCTGCGGCCTTCCGCGCGCGCGCGCGCCAACGCCAGATTGCGGACGATCGCAGCGAGCCACGCGCGCACAGAGCCTGACGGCGCCGGCTGCGTCGTTGCCGCGATCAGCGTCTCCTGCACCACATCGTCGGCCGCATCGACATCATGGATGAGGCTCGATGCGAGACGGCGCAGCCAGCCGAGATCGCTGAGCAGGTCTTCCGGCCTCAACGCTGGGCGGTCGGAGCGCATCGTCATTGTGATCTTGCCGCCCGCGGCCTCGGTGTTGGCAAGGATTAGCGTGACAAGTGAACGTCAAGGAGTGGAGTCGAGATCCTTGATCGTGTCGCGATCCTAGCGTCGACTGGCGCGAGTCTGCGGATCGGGCCTGCTAGAGCAGGTGCATGCACGCGTGGCGCTGCACGATCGTCGACGGCGTGGTGGGGGTCGGTGGCGTGGTAACCGGTGCGGGCGGCCCTGGTCGAGTTGAATAGAATTGAGGCCGCCGCGTCCATCGCGTCGGTGGAGGTGCGCGCATGAGCGATCGTGGTGCAGGATGGACGAAGGGCCGATCGCGGCTGCTATTCGTGATCATGAGCACGCTGCTGGTTCCTGCGTGCGCGCCGGGGCCGTTGCGGCCGGACCCGCAGCTCGGGCCGCCTTCGACGGAGGTCGCGCAGTCGGTCGATGCGCTCGCGTTGCAGCTGGCCCACGGGTGGAACGTCGGGGCGCCGCCCTCGGGCACGGGCGCCAGAGCGCTCTCGGGGCTCGATGGCGCCTCGATCACCGACATCACTGGAAGCGCGGGCTGGCGCCTCACGATGGAGAACCTGGCGGCGGCGCTCGCACCTTCGCAGCCGAGCCTGGCGCCCTACTACGTGCCGACCCTGTTCGACTCGCTGCGCGACGCGCGAGCGGCTGGGCTGCGCGCGGCGATCGCGCCGATTCATGACCGCGAGATGGAGATCGCGTATGCGCGCGGGCTGGCGATGCGGGCGCTGTTCGAGGGCATGGCCTGGCCGCGCGATACCGCGCTCATCGTCGACACCGACGGGCCAGAGTCGGTGGCGTTCGCCGCCGCGCTGGCCGACCGCTTCGATCCGGTCTTCAATTTCGGCGACTGGCCGCATCCGCTTGGTGTGGTGCCTTCGCAGCGGACGCTGGCGGCGGCGCTCTACTATCGGCCGCTGTTCGAGGCGGCGCGCCGCGTCCGCTCGCCCGAGGCGCCGCCGATGTGGGTGCTCGATGCCGATCGTCTGAGGCCGCTTGCCGACGCGAATCGCCAGTTCGACAACCGCTACTTCGTGCGTCTCCCCGACGCCGCTCGGCTCGCCGCGCTCGGCATCCGCCACGTCCTCTACGTCGATGCCGACGGCAGTCCCGAAGCCGACGACCTCAACGCTGCGTTCGTCGACCTCTGCCGCCACGGCTTCGATCTCAAGCTGGTGGCGCTCTCCGATTTCCCCGTCGACAATCAAGCAGAAGCCGACGCGGAGCCGACCGACAAGGACGACGGCACCGACGGCGCGGAGATCACCTGGTACGAAGCCGACCTGGCTCCCTTCTGGAGGTACTGCGATTTCTATCCCGCGATGATCGCGGGTTCGGGCGGGCGCCCGGTGCGCTGGCGGGCGCCGCATGGCGTGGTGATCGGGCCTCCGACGGGACGGCGGATGCAGGCTCATGCCGACTCCCGCTGGCCGCGGCCGCGGCCCACCCTGTTCACGCTGCAAAACGCGCTCGGCCCCGATCATTTCACGCCGCTTCGCCCGGCGGGTTTCGGACGGGTCGAGATCCACACCGGCGCCGACGGCAGGCTCGCCGGAGTCCGCCCCGGCCTGAGCGGATCGTTTGTCGCCTTGGGGCAACGAATCGAGCGGCAGCGTCAGGCGAGGCTGGAAGAGGCCGCAGCCGAAAACGGTCTGGTGCTTCAGACCGACGGCGGCCGCAGGTTCGCCATCACCAACTCACCGAGAGGCGCGCCGTTCTTCTTCCGCGCGGTGCCTCTGTCGCGTTCGTACGGAGCTGAGATCGACTTCGCCTCGGTCCGCTCGTCGGGCGGCGTGAGCGTCGCCGTCGGGACCAGGAGCAGCGGATCGTACTCTTCCGGCGGGTCGTACTCTTCCGGCGTATCGGCCGGATCGTTTTCCGCATCGCGGGGCGGCGGAATGATGCATCGCTGAAACGGAAAATTGAAAAGTTGAAACCGCCTTCGGTCAACAGAAGGGTTCAGCGGCAGTGGCCCGCCACGCCACCGTCAGAAACGCCGCCGTCGGCGGAGGGACCTTCGCAGCCATTCGGGCAGTGGACCAGCTCCAATCCGCAAACGGATTGGTTGTCGAAATAGACCTGCTGCAGAGTATTGGCGTTCAGGCAGGTCGAAGGCTGCCGGCACGCGCCGACGATCGACTGGTCGCAACGCGTGAGCCCCGCCGGCAGGCACACCGGCCCGGTGAGCTCTCCCGGAGTGCTGTACTCCTCCACGCACGTTTCGCCGGACGCGCAATCGTCGTCGGAGCCGCAGCGTTTCCGGCAGGTGGCCGAGAACGAGATTTCTGAAGTATTGCCGATGGTGCCGCCGAAGCAGACCTGATCGCTGGCGCAGGTCCCGCACGACGGGGCGCAGAGGTCGCCGTGCTCGATGCACTGGTCGCGGCACCCCTCGTACTCGACGCTGCACGAAGGTTTCGAGAGGCAGGCCTCCTCGCAATCGGCCGTCTGGCGATCGGTCTGCATGGCACACCGGAAGCCGGTCACGCATGCCTGGTAGTCGCCGGGGGGCCGGTCCGGGCAGGACGAGAGCTTCTGGCAAACCTGATCGCAGACCTCCGCGGGCGTGAGGTCCGGGGGCTTGAGCTCCGTCGTGCAACCGCACGCGAGCGCAACCAACGCGAGACTGAGGAGACGTTTCATTTAGATGGCTCTTCACTTTCGACCGCGGGATTTGCCGATCATCCTTGTGCCAAAGATTCTAGTGCTGCGCCGGCGAGGATGAACGCGTCAGCGCGATGGGGTGGAGCCGCCACGGCAGGAGCTTGGTGATCGTCACGCCCGATGGGTCGTTGGCCACGCCGCTGACGGTGATGTTCGCAGGCGTCCCGTCGCTCCATACGAGGGAGATCGGCGCGCTCGGCTGGATCGTGCCCCAGCGCTGGATGCCGCCGGCGACCCAGCCGTACTGCGCCAGGCGAGCGGCCCAGCCGGCGGGGTCGATGTTCGGGACCGGCGGCGGAATGTTGGGATTGAGCAGGGCCGGATTCTCGACGATGTGCCACAGCGTCAATCCGCCCGGCGCCGCGAGATAGCGATCGTAGTTGGTGATCCCGAGCGACGCCGACGTCGATCGGTTCTCGATCACGAAGTATTCGTCATGCGTGCGCGTCGGGTCGTAGAGGATGAGCACCTCCTTGCCGGTCTCGACCGGTTCGAGATCGAGCGTCTTGGTCGTCCAGCTCGTCAGGTCGATGAGCGCCGGCGAGACCCAGCCGTGGTGGAGCTTCTCGTAGGCCGACATGTGGATCGGTTGGCGGCTGCCCATCAGCGTGAGCTGATCGGGCATGGGAATCGGCCCGTACAGGTCGTAGGCGCTCAGCAGCTGGTGACCGTTCTCGTGCGCGATCACGCCGACGCTCGCCGCGCGGTCCGAAAGGTTCGGCGACATGTAGCAATCGACGGTGGAGAGGGTGAGCGTGGTGCCGTCGACCTCGTAGCTGCCGGATTCCTCGGCCTGCCCGGAGGGCGACGTCTGCGGGATGCAGATGTTGATGTCGAGCTCGTCGGCGGTGACCCTGCCGTCGTGGTTGAGGTCGAACTGCGCGAAGTCGAAGTCGGGGTCGGCGGCCGCGATCGCGTCCTGCCGCATCTGCGCGAACGCGTGATTGTCCCAGTACCAGTTGCCCTGGTGCTCGACGGGCGGGTGATAGGTCGACGGCGTGCCGCAGCCGAGGGTCCAGTGGTTGTTCATGTCGAAGCGGCCGCCGGTCATCTCCGCGTACAGCCCGCGGATGCTGATGCCGCCGTCGGCGCCGTCGACGACGTCATTGACCACGCTGTCGGTCAGAGGCGGCTCGTTCGGGCGCATCGGATCGAGGCAGATGGTGAGCAGGTTGAACGTGCCGTAGTGCGGCGTGAGCGGATTTTCGTAGGGCTGCGCCTGCGCGAAGTCGGCGCCGGTTCGGCGCACCGCGCTCGCGACGAGGTCGATGTCGCGGACCTGCGCCGTGGTGCCGTCGTCGACGTGATACTCGAGGGTGATCGCGTGGTAGTTGGCCGTCGTGAAATCTTTGGTGCTGAAGACGAGCGTCTGGGTGTCGAACCGGCCCTCGCGATCGAGCACGTACTCGGCGGGGCTCATGACGCGGTCGTCGAGGCGCGCGCGGACGTGGAGCGCGCCCGTGCCCGCCGACTGCAGATGCTCGAGCGAGGCGCTCACCATCACGCCCGAGCCCGGCGTCGAGCCGACGTCGATGATGCCCAAGCTTGCCGTGAGCCAATTCGAGTTGGTGATGGTCTCGGGCGCGGTCTCCGTCACCGCCGCGCTCGCGCCGCCCTCGGCGATGCGCGCGCCGCTGTAGGTGCCGTAGACGCTCAGGGTCCGGTCGCCGACCCAGATGTCGCCGCCCTGGTCGCAGTACCATTGAATGACGATCGTGTGCGCGCCCGCGGGAACGTTCACGCTGGAGAAGACCATCGAGCGGGTCCCCTCGCTCTGGTGATCGACCTCTTCCATCGTGATGTCGCCCGGCTGCGCGGGCGCGCCGTCGACGAGCGCGCGGGCGAGGAAGCGCGTCGAGCCGACGCCCATCTCCGCCGCGAACGAGATCTGCAGGTTCATCGGCAGGCGCGTCGCCATCGTCGTCGTCAGTCCCGGGATGGTCGCCCAGCTTCCCGCGGTCCTACCGACGTGCACGGCCGGCCCGCTCGCCGGCACGGCCAGGCTGAGCTGCGCGTTCGTACCGGGCACGCTGGGCACGGAGCGAATGGCGAGAGAGCGCTCAGTCATCGTGTAGCTGTCGCCGCTCAGCCACTGCACGCGGACGAGGTGGAATCCCGCCGTCACTTTCGGCAGGAGGAACGTGAACGAGCGCTGGCTGGTGGTCGCGGCGCCGGCGGAGAAGAACTGGACGTCGGAGGGCAGGGCGAGCTGACCGTCGACCCAGGCGCGCAGCCATACCGATCCCTTGCCGGTCAGCTTCGCCGAGACGTTGATCTGCATCGCGTCGCCGCTTTGCGACCACACGCCGGTCGACAGCCGATTGATGTCGCGCCACACACCGACTGCGTTGTGCGTGCTGTCCTCGCCGAACGCCAGCGACAGATTGCCGAGCGACGTGGTGGCGGCGATGCCGGTCAGCGCCGACGAGCTCTCCACGTCGTTCGCATCGGGATTCGGGGCGCAGGCCGAGGCTCCGACGAGCGCGAGCAGCAACAGCGCCCACCGCGCCAGGCCGCCCGGATTCGATCGCACATGGCTCATGAGTGTCTCTCCTCTGGCGCGGCGCACTGCACCACCGATGCCGCGCGAATGGGCAAACGGCATCGCGAGCTGAGACGGGCCGGAGTGCGGAACCTGGCCTGCGCGCGACGTTCGGTGCCCAGGTTGCCTGGGCGAATTGGCTAGACGATTCGTCCAGGCAATCACGCGCGCGGCGCGGACGCGCGGGCGTTTCGGCGCTCGGTGGGCGGCACTCGGATTGCTAGGAAATGGCGCATTCGGGCGTCGATTGGCGCGATTCGCGCGTTGATTGGCGCGAGCTTGCGGGTCGCGCGCTCGAATCATTGCAGGGGAGGACATGCGGGTGAAGTCGATTGCGGTTGCTTTGGCAGTGGCGGCGTTCCTGTTTTCTTCGTTCGCACAAGCAGATCCGGAGAGCGAGGCGCGCGCGCATTATCAGAGCGCGACCACGCACTTTGCCGTCGGTGATTTCGCCAAGGCGGCCGACGAGTATCAGGCCGCTTACATGCTCAAGCCGGATCCTGCGCTGCTCTATAACGCCGCTCAGGCATATCGGCTGGCGGGAAATCAAGACAAGGCGCTCATTCTCTATAAGAACTATGTTCAGCTCTATCCGCACGAGTCGAACGTTGAAGAGGTGCACGCGCAGATCGCCAAGCTGAAGGAAGCGATCGCCGCGTCGAACAATGCCAAGACCGCGCCGCCTACCGGAACCAAGGAGCCGACGCAGGCTACGGGATCGGGAGCGGCTTCGACCGCGACGCCGGCCGCCGTAACGCCGCCCGCGACGCCGCCCGAAGCGGCAACCGCGCCGTCGTCGGAGACCGCGACCGACGCGCACGAGCGCACGCCCCTCTACAAGAAATGGTGGCTGTGGACGATCGTCGGCGGGGTGGTCGTCGCCGGGGTGGTGACCGGGGTGGTGCTGGCGACCTCGTCGAAACCGGCCTGGAATAACGCGCCCGAGATCGGGCCCGGCCGGATGGGATTGGAGGTGCGCTGGTGAGACTCACGCGATTTATCGCTGTTGCGAGTCTGATCGCTCTTGGCGCTTGCGGCTCGTCGACGCCGCCGGGAGGCTTCGGCGTCAACCTCACCGTCGACGCCAGCGGGGTCGATCCCTCGGTTCGCGGTCAGATCACGGCGGCGACGCTCTTCGTGACCGGCGACGATCCAAATCCGTTTTCGATGTCGCTCGATATCGTGTCGCAGCTCAAGAGTGGACAGGCGCGCTTTCGTTACGATCCCAAGCTCCACTCGGGAACGCTCACCATGCACGTCGACGTGCTCGACGAAAACGGGACCGTGATCTCGAGCGGCGACTCCGGGCCGATCACGCTCACCGACGGACAGCCCGCGACCGTCCGCATCGCGCTCGGCGCCGCGATGCCGCTCGACCTGAGCGTGGGCGCCGATGCCGGCGTCGACGCGGCGGTGGATCTGGCCGGGCAAGATCTGACCACGCCCCCCGATCTGACCATGCCGAAGAATCAGGGCGACAGCTGCACCGTCGACGCCGAATGCGGAAGCAGCCACTGCGTCGACCACGTCTGTTGTGACAGCGCGTGCAACGACGCCTGCCACGCCTGCAATCTCACCGGCTTTCCCGGCAGCTGCCAGCCGGTCGGAGCCGGCAACGCTCCGGCGAGCGGCCACCCGACCTGCGGCCCCGACCCGATCTCGGGCTGCCAGCGCGACGGCACCTGCGACGGCAAGGGAGCCTGTCGCCTCTACCAGAGCGGCACGCTGTGCGGCAGCCCGAGCTGCGCGTCGGGGACGCTCACCCCGGCGTCGACCTGCGACGGCAAAGGGACCTGCACCCCGACGGCGAGCCGGAGCTGCGCGCCGTACGTTTGCCAAGACGGTCAATCGTGCTTTAGCGCCTGCACCGCCAACGCTCAGTGCTCGGGCACCAACGCCTGCGTGAACAGCTCGTGCGGCCCGAAGTCGAACGGTGCGCAGTGCTCGGCGGGCACCGAGTGCGCGAGCGGCTACTGCGCCCAGCAGACCTGCTGCGACCAGCCCTGCAACACCAGCTGCGTGAGCTGCAATCAGGCCGGCGCGAATCTCGGCAAATGCTCCCCGGTGCAGCCGAACGGAGCGGACCCGCTCGGTGGGTGCGCCAAGGGCAGCGGCGTGGACGCGACCTGCGCGCCCGGCGGCTGCGACGGCACCGGCAGGTGCCTCTACGCCTCGAACACCACGCCCTGCGTCTCTGGGAGCTGCACGACTGGAAATGAAACCTTCCCCGCGAGCTGCAACGGCACCGGCAAGTGCGCGATCCCGAGCCCGGCCACCCAGGCGTGCACCCCGTTCATCTGCGGCGCGACCGCCTGCAAGACGACCTGCGCGAGCGACACCGACTGCGTGAGCGGCGACTACTGCAACGGCACCTCTTGCGTCGCCAAGCTCGGACCGGGCGCGAGCTGCGGCACCAGCAACAACAAGTGCGCCTCCAACTACTGCGTCGACGGCGTCTGCTGCAACAACCCCTGCACCACTGCCGATAGCTGTTCTGGCGGCATGGTGACCAGCTACTCGTGCGCGAACCCAACTGGCACCTGTACGAAATCGACGACCTCTTGCGGCGCCTACGGCTGCGGCACCACTTCGTGCAAGACCAGCTGCACCGGCGACACCGATTGCGCGAGCGGCTACTACTGCAACGCTTCTGGCAGCTGCGTCATCAAGACCATGCCGGGGAGCGGCTGCACCGCGGACGACCAATGCCAGACCAACCACTGCTCCCCCGATAGGATCTGCTGCGACACCGCCTGCACCGGGCAGTGCGAGGCCTGCAACATCACCTCACCGAGCAACCTGGTCGGCACCTGCTCTCCCGTCACCGGCGCACCCGCCACCGGCCACGCGGCGTGCAGCACCGACGGGACGCCCGCCTGCGTGGGCAGCTGCGACGGCAGCAATCGCACGGCGTGCTCGTACCCCACCATCCAGTGCCGCGGGGAGCTTTGCGGCAGCAATTTTACCGGGCAACAATACGCGCAGGGCTTTTCGTACTGCTCGAACGGGTCGTGCCCGAACGGCGCCCAGAGCTTTTGTGGGAACTACGCCTGCTACACGCATGCATCGTCCCTCGGATTCCTTGCCTCCTGTTACACGGGCTGCACTTCAAACTCTGAATGCCGCAGTCCTTACTCGTGCTCCGGCGGAACCTGCCAGACGATCGCCGGCGGCCCCTGATCGGATGTGCGGCCGATAGTCGCTGACCCGCGACGAGCGCGAGGGGTCGCAGCGCTCAGCCGCTGCGCAGGCGCCGGCGCAGCTCGGCGGGCGTCACGCCGCTGTGGGCGCGCACCAGCGCGATCAGGGTTCGCTCGCTGATGCCGAGGCGCGCGACGACCACCGCGATCTTGTCCTCTTCTTCCAGCAGCTCTTCGGCGCGGCGGAACTGGACCGCCTGCTGCTCCTGTCGATAGGAATAGCCGCTCTCGCGCAGCTCGCGCTGGTGCGAGCGCACCGAGCGGCCGAGCGCGCGGGCGGCCTCGAGGACCGAAAGCCGTCCCTGTCTTCGCGCCAACAGGTCGCGGACCTGCGAGACCAGCGGCGATAGGCCGCGCACCTGGTCCATCAGGGCCTCCAGCTCGTCGCAGAGCTCGTCGCCGCCTTCCGGCAGCACCAGGCGGAAGGCGCGCCGCCGCTCCTGCACCCGGGTGAGCGGCCAGCCGCCGCCTATGAGAGGAAGGACGCCGGCGAGCATGAACGCGCTCACGCCCGGCGCGTTCACGCCGACGTGGCGG
>JANWLJ010000290.1 GCA_025450955.1 Polyangium sp. (in: bacteria)
ATCAAGCACGAGCGTGCGCGCGCGCGGCTCGCCGAGGCAGAGGCGCTGGCGCGGCAGCGCCGATTTGCGCAGGCGTTCGAAGCGCTCGTCGAATGCGAGGCGCTCGCCGAGCCGCGCGGCTACGCGCCGGTGTTGGTCGCGGCGGCGCTGGTGCGCGCGTCGCTCGCCGATCGAGCGGGAGATCTCCCGGCCTATCGCGCGAGCCTGAAGGCGGCGCGCGCGTTCGCCGGCGCCGAGCTGCTCGACGCTGCGCTCGGGCGCGCGCTCGCTCGGGTCGGCCTCACCGACGGGCAGGAGCTCCGCGCCGGCGCGCCGCAGCCGTTTCGCGCGCTCATCGCCCGGCTCGGGCTCGATCGGCCGGTCGCCGCCCTCTCGTTCGGCCCGCGGCTCCGGCTCCTGTCCGAAGGGGAGATTCCCGACGAGCCGATCGATCTCTGGCTCGATGTCGACCAGGGCTGCGTCGTCGGGCCGGGCGGGCGCCATCCGCTCACCGCCCAAAGGCGCGCGATGCTCGCGCTGTTCGCCGAGGCGGGGTCTTCCGGATGGACGCTCGAAGATCTCTTTCACCGGCTGTGGGGCGGCGGCGAATATCACCCGCTCAATCATCGGGCGGTGCTCTACACCGCGATCGCCCGCTTTCGCCGTTCGGTGCAGCCGCTGTGCGGACGCGATCCGCTGCAGCGCCTCGGCGAGACCCGCTACCGGATCGCGCCCGAGCTGCGGGTCGGAATTCGTCACCCAGCCGGCGTGCCGGAGCTGCTCTCTAGCGGCCGCGCAGCTTTCGCAGATCGCCCACGCGCAGGGTGACTTTTTCAGCGTCGAAATATTCGGCGAGCGGGATGGCGAACTTGCGGGTCGCGCCCACCAGCTCCTTCCACTCTTGCGGAGTGATCTGCGCGTGCGCGGTCAGGTGGGCGATCAGGCGGGCGCGCAGCTCGTCGAGCGCGGCGCGGTGGAACACCAGATCCTTGACCTTGACCAGCGCGCCGCCACGCTGCAGCAGCTCGACCGCGCGATCGAGCTCGCGCGGATCGACGCCGAGCGCGACCACCGCCTCGGCCGCGCGCGGCGGCTGGAGCGCGGCCTCGCGATAGAGCTTGTCGACGCGCTCGGCGAGCGGCTGAAGCCCGACCGCGGCGGTGCTCTTCTTGGCATCGTGCGACGGCAGGCGCACCACCTCGCGCGAGGTCACCAGCGCCTGCCGGGCCGAGAGCGCCTCGAGCACCACGTGCAGAAGCCGCGGATCGTCCGTCACCCGCGCGCGCAGCTCTTCGCGCGGCATCCCTTCGACGAGCGGCTGCGCGGCGTGAAAGGCGGTCACCGCGTCGAGCGCCGCCTGCTCGAGCGCGCCGAGCGCGCCCTGGCCGATCACCGCGCCGCGCTCCTTGTCGAAGCGCACCACCTGCCGCGCGCCGGAGAGCCGCGCGAGCGCGGCGTCGACCACCCGCGGCGGATCGGGCGACCGCATCTGCAGCTCGGCGCGTCCGATCCCGGAGGCGCCGGCGCGCTCGACCTCGAGCCGCACCCGCTCCTCGGGCCCGGCCTGCTCGACCGCGCGCAAGGTGGCGAGCAGCTCGGGCGAGCCCCGACGGTGGCGCGCGCCGAGGGTGCGCAAGACCACGCCGCCGCCGAGGGTGGTGCCGTGATGCCGCTGGAGCGCGAAGCCGCGCAAGATGAAATGGTCGCCGGGCAAAAGCACCATCGGCTGCTCGAGCTGAAGCTGCGCCAGCCCGCTCTGGCCCGGCTCGAGCGCGGGCGCGTCGAGCAGCGTCACCGTCGCCAGCGACTGCGCGGTCCCGGCGTGAAACAGCACCCGCGCCTTGCGCTTGAGCGGGTTCTTGCAGGTCGGCAGATAGCGCAGCCGCACGTCGAGGAGCTTGCCGGCTTCGAGCTCGCCCGGCCGCGCCACCACCTGACCGCGCTCGAGGAGCTCGCGCGCCACCGCCAGATTGACCGCGGTCCTCTGCCCCGCCACCGCTTCGTCGACGGCGCCGCCGTGCACCTGCACCCCGCGCACCTTGCCCGCCTGACCGCCCGGCAGCGCCACCACGTCGTCGCCCGGCTTGACGCGACCCGCCCACAGCGTGCCGGTCACCACCGTGCCGAACCCCTTCATCGAGAACACGCGATCGATCGGCAGGCGCAAGAGCCCTTCCGGATCTTTTCCCGGCGCGTCTCGCAACCCGTCGACGATCGCCTGCTTGAGCGCGTCGAGCCCGAGCCCGGTCTTCGCCGAGCAGGGCACCACCTCGGCCTCCTCGAGAAACGTCCCGCGGAGCGCGTCGGCGACGTCGGAGGCGGCCAGCGCGCGCAGCTCGTCGTCCACGGTGTCGGCCTTGGTGAGCGCCACCACCCCGCGCTTGATCCCGAGCAGCCCGCAGATGTCGAGGTGCTCGCGGGTCTGCGGCATCACCCCCTCGTCGGCGGCGACCACCAGCACCACCAGATCGATCCCGACCGCGCCCGCGACCATGGTGCGCACGAACCGCTCGTGGCCCGGCACGTCGACGACGCCGACCGTCTCGCCCGACGGCAGCGTGAGGTTGGCGAAGCCGAGCTCGATGGTGATGCCGCGCTCCTTCTCCTCCTTGAGCCGATCGGTATCGATGCCGGTGAGCGCGCGCACCAGCGTGGTCTTGCCGTGATCGATGTGGCCGGCGGTGCCGATCACGCGGCCGATGCGGGGAACCATGAAGGCGCTACGGTTTGACCGGCGCGCGCACGGTCAAGCGGAACAGATCGCCGTCGGTGGTGAGCGAGGCGTCGACGGGCGAGAGGCGCGCCAGCGCGTTCACGCCGAGCTGGGTGTCGGAATCGAAGTGCATGCTCGACGACAGGTGCGAGAGCGCGGCGGTGTCGAGGTGAAGCGCGAGGATCGGCGTCGGCTTCGGCGCGGGCGCGGGCGCGCCGGGCAGGCGGGTGAGCGTGCGCAGCACCCAGGCGAGCGTCGAGTCGGAGTCGGCGATGGTGAGCGCGACCGGGCCGCCGGTCAGGGTGTCGACCGCCGCGGCCGCCGCCACACCCGAGAGCGCGAGGTGATAGACGCTCGGAGTGCGCCGGCCAATCGGCGTGACCTTGGCGCCGCCCGGCGCGCTCGCGCCCAGGAACAGCTCGAGCGCGGCCCGCGCGCCACCGTCGAAGGTGGCGGCCATCGCATACTTGAGCTGCTGCGCGCCCGCGTCGCGCAGGACCAGCACCACGTTGCGAAGCTGGCCGAACAGGCCGAGCACCGGCACCATGATCGGGTTGCCGCCGCTCTGGCTGCGCGCGCTCGCGATCATCGCGCCGATCGCCTGCGGCCAGGCGCGCACGAGGATCGTGCCCCAGGCGACGTCGCCGCAGCGGGAGATCGAGGCGAGCAGCGCGTCGCTCGAGGCGAGCGGCCCGGAGCGCTTGAGCGACTCGAACGGCGTGAGCGTCGCGCTGTAGAGCGCGAGCACCGCCGGCGCCTGATGCGCGAGCAGCCCGACGTCGATGCTGCCGTCGTCGACCGGATGAAAGCGCAGCCCGCCGAGCGGCGGCCCCGACAGCGTGCCCCAGGCGAGCTGGAGCTCGAGGCCGGTAGGATCGATCGACACCGACAGTCCGGCGTCGTCGAAGCTGGCGCTCGCCCTATCCCATTCGGCGCCGCAGCGAGTCGCGCGCGACTTTTTGGTGGCGTGCGGCTCGAGGGTCTCGAGCAGCGCGGGCAGGCGCCGCCCGTCGGTGTAGATCACCAACGCGGCGCCCGGCTGAAACAGCCGGCGCGCGCCGTGCTCGGGGACAAACGGCCGGCGCACCGCGAGCGGAAAGCGGCGCGCGACCTCGGCAGCCGCCGGCGCCTTGCCGTGAAACGATCCCTCGGCGTCGACGATCAGCGTGTCGCCGTGATAGCGCAGGATCGCGATCGATCCGTCGGGGAGCTTGGCGGTGGCCGTCACTCCGAGCCGCGCGAGCGCGGAGCCGGCCGCCACCGTCGAGACCGGGATCGCGCCCGAGCTCATCAGGCCGGCGAAGAAGGCGCCGAACAGCAGCTTGTCGTGCAGCGTCGCCACCACCCGATGGTGAAAGCGCCCGCCGGGGACCGGCTCGTAGAACGACGCCGCGATCGGCGCCGCCACGTCGAGGCCGCTCACCGAAAGCAGCGCGGGGTCGAGCGGATCGCGCCCGAGCTGCGCCTTGAGCTGCTGGACCTCGGGCAGCTGCCCGGCGCCGAGCCGCTTGGCGATCGCCTCGAGCGACAGCGGCCGCAGAGAGGCATAGATCGGCGCCCCGTCGGAGATCTGCTCGAACAGGTCGGCGTGCGCAGTGGCCGGAATCGCCAGCGCCAGCAAAAGAATGAGGAGCCGCCTCACGACGCCGCCTGCGCTTTCGCCTGCTCTTTGAGCTCGCGCTTGAGGATCTTGCCGGTGGGCGTGCGCGGCAGCGCGTCGACGAAGGTCCAGCGCCGCGGCCGCTTGTAGTCGGCCAGGGTGGCGCGCACGTGCTCTGCGAGCTCCTCGCCGGTCGCGCGCATTCCGTCGCGCAGGACCACCCACGCCGCCAGGGTCTCGCCCCACTCCGGATCGGGAACACCTACCACCGCCGCCTCCTGCACCGCCGGGTGCTCGTGGAGTCGCTGCTCGATCTCCCACGGATAGATGTTGACCCCGCCCGAGATCACCATGTCGGTCTTGCGATCGGCGAGATAGTAGTAACCGTCGGCGTCGCGCCACGCCAGATCGCCGACGGAGAGAAAGCCGTCCTTCGAGGCCGCTTGGGTGGCCGCGCGGTTGTTGTGATAGCCGTCCATCAGCATCGAGTTCTTCACGTAGAGCTCCCCGACCTGGCCGACCGGCACCTCGCGCCCGTCGCCGTCGAGGAGGCGGATCTCGTTGCCGCCGATCATCTTGCCGATGGTGCCCGGCCGCGCGGTGTGCTCGCCCGGCTTGGCGATGGTGACCAGGCCGGTCTCGGTCGCGCCGTAGAAGTTGTAGAGGACGGGCCCCATCCACGCCTCGATCCGGCGTGCGGTCTCGGTGGGGAGCGGCGCTGCGCCGCTCATCAGCCAGCGGATCGACGATGTGTCGTACCGGGCGCGCACCTCGGCAGGGAGCGCGGCGAGCCTGGTCAACATGGTCGGCACCATGAACGCCGAGGTGATC
>JANWLJ010000291.1 GCA_025450955.1 Polyangium sp. (in: bacteria)
CCGCTCTGGGAAGAGTATTGCCGCCGCGCCCGCTTCCGGATGATTCCGTTTATTTATTAGCCGTCGGTTTATTAGCGGTCGATTTTTTCGACATCAGGCCGCGCAGGCTCGCGGCCGAGACCGACAGCCGAAAGTGGGCCGAGCCGTCTGCGAAGCCGAGCGTGGTCGCCAGCGTGCCGGTGGCGTTCGACCCGGGCGTGAGATGCTTGGAGAAGAGTCCGAGGTACATCACGATGGCGGCGCTGTCCTTGCGGGCGCGCGAGGCGGCCAGGAGCTCCGAGACCTCCTCGGATGGCGCGAAGCGAGGGCCATTACCCCGGGCCGAGTCGATGGCGCTCGTGGCGCGCGCCGCGGCGTTCGGACCGCTGGTGACGAGGCCGATCTGATCGAACACCGCCAGTTCGGTCCGGGTGGTCAGATTTTTTCCCATGAACTTCGCCATCGCCTCGCGGGAGGCCTTCGGCATCGACTTGGGATCGTAGGTTTGATCGTAGCCGCGCACCGAGACGCCGTCGTGGACCAGGGCGCCCGGGACGGTCTTCGACGTCTGCTTGACCCCAAAGAGCTCGAAGGTGGGGCCGCCGGCATACGAGGCGAGCAGCTGGTCGAGGCCCATCTCCGCGCCGGCGCGGTCGACTACGCCATAGAGATAAGTCATCGAGGCGCCGTTCGGTGTGAAGCTCCAGGCACCGGCTGTGTCTCCGGTCGAGAACTTGGTGAACGCCTCGACGTAGTTCGCAAGCCCCGGGGGAACGCCGCCGCCGCTGAGCATCTGCGTGAGCGCGTCGACGAACGCCTGGTGATATGGGCCGGCCGCCAAATGGCCCGCCATGACGATGGCGGTGGCGTCCGCGCCCGGCAGTTGGTCGAGCAGCGCATAGTCGCTCGGACGTTGGGCGCGGAAGAGCTGCTCGAGCCGCGTTCTCGGAAGCGCCGAGAGCGCGAGGTCGAGCCCTGCCTGCTGCTGGTCCGAATCGATCGTAAGCCGCAGGCGATCGCCGTCGCTCATCAGGGCGGCGAACCCATCGAGCATCGCTTGCCCGACCCGGGCGGTCTCCGGCCGGGCGAGCTGCGTCTTCATCCGCGCCTCGAGCTGCTCGATCTGCGCTTGATACCGCGCGGCCACGTGGGCCACGTAGACGGTCACGGTTGGCGTCTTTGCCGGGGTCTGCGCCGGCAGCGCGGCGAGCGCCCAGCGCGACAGCTCCTTTACCACCGGCGCGGCGCCGACCAGGGCCCAGCCCCGTCGGGTCGCCACCTCGAGCTTGCTCACGTCGCCGAGCTTCCGGCGGTCGGCGAGCCGCCCGACCAGCGCGATCCCGCTCTTGCCGCCTTCGTCGACGAACAGGAGGTACATCGCGCGCTGATGATCGAAGGCGTCGAGCGAGGTGAGCCCGACCTCCCCGGCCAGGCTGCTGTCGATCACCGCGTCGGTGATCATCATCCCCAGGCCGGGCTGGACCGCGTTCACGAACGCGCGCACCCCGTCGAGGCCGCTCGGCAGCCCGCGATCGAGGCTGGCGATCAGCTCGGGCGGCGGCGCGAGCTTGGTGGCGAAGCACTCGGCTCCGGGCATGAGCAGGGCAAAAAGGGTCGCCGCCGCGATCCAACGACTCTTCATCGGTTTTCTCCTGGAGCTGCTTCTACGGACGGGACGAGGAAATCTTTCAGGAGCGGGAGGCGGGCTTGCGGGCGTGGAAGAAAAACATCGGCGTGAAAATCCCGGTTTCGCCGCCGCGCACCAGCGCCATCGCGCCGGCGTTCAAGAAATCGGAGACCGCGGTGGTGCCCTTCGGCGCGACGCGGGTGGCTTCGAGGATCCGCACCAGCTTGTTGGTGAGAAAGCGCCCGGCGGGAGTGTGCTTGAATCCGGACAGCGACCATTTGCCGGAGAGCGGCAGATACCACGGGGTCTCCGGATCCGAGTCGGGGGCGAGGTCGCGGCTCTGCCTCACCTCGAAGCCGGCCTCGACCAGCGCGTCGAGCACATCCTGCATCGACCAGATATCGGGCAGCGCGTCGCCCTCTTCGATGCCCTTTTTGATCTCACGGTGCTCGGGGTTTTTGGCGTCGTAGCGATCGGTGGTGCACCACTCGTAGCCGGCGAATTCGGCGCCGTCCTTCATCACCCGATAGAGCTCCTTGAACAGCCGGACCTTGTCGGGCGCGTGACAGGTCGCCTCGATCGCGTAGACCGCGTCGTAGCTCTTGTCGGGCACCGGCAGCTTCATGAAATCGGCTTTGAGAAACGAGCACTGATCGGAGAGGTGCGCCTGCTCGTTCTGCTCGGTGCCGCGCTTGATCTGATAGTCGTTGTTGTTGACCCCGACCACATTCGCGCCCGAGAAGCGGGCGATCGCGCGCATCGGCCCGCCGACGCCGCAGCCGACGTCGAGCGCCGTCATCCCGGCCCGCAGGCCGAGCTGGTGCGCGAGGTAGAACTCGTGACGGGCGAGCGACGCCAAAAACGCCTCGCCCTTGTGGCGCGGCGCGAAGTGAAACGACTGACCCCAACCGAACTCGTAGAAGTCGGTCACCAGATCGTAATAGTCGTTCACCATCTTGGTGTAATGGGTCTTGCGGGTCTCGACCGATCCGGCGTGAAACGAGGTGTACTCGTCGACGGTGCTGCGCACCTGATCATTCGGCAGCGACGATTGGACGAGATCGGTCAGCATCGGCGTATTCATTCCCAGCACCTCTCCTTGTGACAGAGCACGCGGAATGTGAATGGAATCAGGGGGGTCTGTCAATGGAAAGTCGAGCGCCCGTCACCCGCAGCGGCGCTACCCGAAATCCCGCAAAAAATTCATGCAGTTGGTGCGATTCCGCACATCGCGAATCGCTGGACTTCGAGGCCGTTTCCGGGTTATGAGGCGCGCTATGAAATGGCTGGTCACCGGCGCGAGCGGACACCTCGGCGCGAATCTGGTGCGGCAGCTCGTGGCCGATGGGCGCGAGGTGCGCTGCCTGGTGATGCCGGGCGAGACGACCGCCGCGCTCGACGGGCTCGAGGTCGAAACCGTGGTGGGCGATCTGCGCGATCGCGACGCGCTCGCGCGCGCGGTGGCCGGGGTGGAGCGGATCTTTCACTGCGCGGCGCGCATCTCGACGCTGAAGGGCGGCGAAGAGGAGCTGTTCGCCTGTAACGTGCTCGGCACCCGCAATCTGCTCTCGGCGGCGCGCGAAGCGGGGGTGAAGCGGGTCGTCGTCACCGGATCGTTCTCCGCGGTCGGCCACTTTCCCGATCGGCCGTCGACCGAGCGCGATCCGTTCAACATGTTCGACAACGTGATGCCCTACGAGCGGTCCAAAGCCGGGGTCGAGCACGAATGCCTGAAGGCGGTCGCCGAGGGGCAGGACGTGGTGATCGCGACCTCGTGCGCGATCCTCGGGCCGAACGACTTCGTGCCGTCGCGGATGGGGCGCACGCTGATCGACTTCGCGCACGGCAAGCTGCGCGCGTACATTCCGGGCGGCTTCGAATTCGTCGCCGCGCGCGACATCGTCTCCGGCCATCTGCTCGCGATGGACAAGGGGCGCGCCGGGCAGAAGTATATTTTGTCGAGCGGCTTCGTCTCCGTCGACGAGCTGATGGCGATCTTCGAGCGGGTGACCGGGCGGGCGCGGCCGCGGCTCAAGCTGCCGGCGCCGATGATGGCCGCCGTCGCCGAGGTGACCCACTTCGTCTTCACCCACTTTTTTCCCAAGGTGCCGCAGCGGCTCACGCCGGGCGCGGTGCGCATCTTGCGGCAGAATCGCAAAGCCGATATCAGCAAGGCGCGGCAGGAGCTCGGATTTCAGCCGACGTCAATCGAGGCCGCGGTGCAGGCGGCCTATGACCATTTCGTCGAGCGTGGACTGATCTCCGGGCACGCCGCATCCAAGCGCCGCGTCCGCTCCTCCGCGAGCGACCAGCCACGCAGAGAAAGGGTTGCAAGATGAGAGAGGCCGCCAACCTGATCAGTCTTTCGGGCGCTCGTCCGCCGACCTTCGACCAGGCGCAAAATCGCCGCCAGAAGGCGCGCGCCGCCGGGATGAATCCCGATTATTGGTACGCGGTCGAATGGGAGAAGAACGTCAAGCCGGGACAGACGGTCGAGGTGGTCTTCTGGAAGCAGTCGATCGCGCTGTTCCGCGGGCAGGACGGACGGCTCGCCGCGATCGAGAACCGCTGCGCGCACCGTCAGCTCAAGCTCACCGGCGGTCAGGTGAACGGGTGCAACCTCACCTGCCCGTATCACGGCTGGCAGTACGACGCGACCGGGCGCTGCGTTCATATCCCGCACGAGCTGTTCGGCAACAAGTTTCCCGAATTCAAGCTGCGCGATTATCCGGTCAAGACCAAATATGGGCTGGTCTGGATATTCCCCGGCGATCCCGAGCTGGCCGAGGAGCGGAAGATTCCGGAGATCCCCGAGCTCGAAGGCGCCGATCCGTGGGGGCTCATCCCGATCGACGCCACCTGGAAATGCCACCATTCGATGATCCTCGATAACGTGAGCGATTTTACGCACGCGTATCTGCACCGCCGGTCCAAGCCGTTTCACGACGCCAAGCTGACCCGGCTCGAGGTCAAGGGCGACACCGTCGAGGTCGACTACAACACGGTGGTGGGCGGCGGCCGGATTTCGGGGCTGTTCGTCGATCGCAAGAACACCAACACCGACCATATCGAGCTCGCCTACGAATATCCCTATCAGCGCTCGAATACCGATTCTCGCATCAAGCACTGGTGCTTCGTCTTGCCGATCGACGAGCAGACCAGCCGCGCGATCTTCCTGTTCTACTTCTCCAAGGACATGCTCAAGATCCCGGGGCTGCCGTTCAAAGTTCCGATGTCGTTTGCGCGCAAGGTGGTGTTTCCGATCGCCAAGAAGGTGCTGGTCGCGCCGCTCATCGGCGAGGACAAGCTGGCGGTCGAGGCCGAGCAGGAGGGTTATAACCGCCACTTCGAAAAGCCGATCGCCGAGCTCAATCCGGCGGTGCACGAGTTCCAGCAGCTCACCATCCGCAAGTGGGAGGAGCACCTCGCCAAGCAGGCGCGGACGTGAGCCCGCCCGAGGGGGTCGAGGTCGTAGAGCCGCGCAAGCGGACCTCCGCGCAGCCGACCTCGCACCTCGAGCGCGCGCTCGGGCACCTCGTCCGCCTTCAGCACCCGACCGGGTTCTGGGAGGCGGAGATGGTGTGGAACTCGATGCTGCTCTCGCAGTACGTGCTGGCGCGCAAGATTACGGGGCGCTGGCCGATCCCGCCCGAGATCCGCGAGAAGATTCTCCATCACTATCGGGTGACCCAGCGGCCGGACGGCTCGTGGGCGATGCACGGCGAAGGCGACGGCTACGTGTTCATGACCGGGCTGGCCTACGTCGCGCTGCGCCTGCTCGGGGTCTCACCCGACGAGGCGTGGCTTTCGCGGGCGCTAGATTGGCTGCGCGCGCACGGCGGGATCTTGGCGATTCCGAGCTGGGGAAAGTTCTGGCTCTCGACGGTGGGGCTCTACGAGTACGAGGGGATGAATCCGATCCCGCCCGAGCTGTTTCTTTTGCCCGACGCGGTGCCGCTGCATCCCAATAACTATTATTGTCATACGAGATATATCTATCTCGGAATCGCGTTTTTATATGGAAAGCGATTTCGGGTCGAGCTCGGGCCGATCGCGGACGAGCTCAAGCGCGAGCTCTACGATGAGCCGTATGACGAGGTCGACTTCGCCGCGCACCGTCACGAGCTGGCGCCGAGCGACGTGCACGTGCGGCCGAGCCGGCCGCTCAGGCTCGCCTGGGACGCGCTCGCGCTCTACGAAAAGTCGCCGCTCAAGCCGTTACGCGAACGGGCGCTGAATCACTGTTTCGAGCGCATTCGTTACGAGCAGCGGGCGAGCCGGAATCAGGGGCTCTCGCCGGTCAATGCGCTCCTCAACTGTCTCGCGCTCTATTCGGTCGATCCGCGCGACCCCGAGCTCGACGCCGGGCTGGCGGGGCTCGAGAGCTGGAAGTGGGAGGACGAGGCCGAGGGCATCCGTTATTGCGGCGCCCACTCGACCGCGTGGGACACCGCGTTCGCGATGCGCGCGCTCCTGGCCTCGCCGGAAAAGCAGAATGCGCAGGCCATCGGCAGCGCGTACGCCTGGCTCAAGGCGACCCAGATGCAGGAGGAGCTGCCCGACTTCGAGCGCGAGCGGCGCGAGCCGATCCTCGGCGGGTGGTGCTTCTCCGACGGGCAGCATCGCTGGCCGGTCTCCGACTGCACCGCCGAGGCGCTGACCGCGATCCTCGAGGTGCACGCGCGCCCGGCGCTCGCCGCCGAGGTGGCCTCGGGCGCGGCGCGGATCGAAGACGCGCGGCTTTTGCAGGCGGTGGAGTTCATCCTGCGGCGGCAGAACGACGACGGCGGCTTCGGCTCGTACGAGAAGCGGCGCGGGGCGCAGCTCCTCGAGTGGGTCAATCCGTCGGAGATGTACGGCAACTGCATGACCGAGCGCTCGTACACCGAGTGCACCGCCTCGTGCGTCGGCGCGCTCGCGCGCTTTCGACAGGCCCATCCGAATCTCGAGCGCGCGCGGGTGGACGAAGCGATCGCGCGCGGGGTCGAGCTTCTGCGCTCGCGCCAGCTCCCCGACGGTTCTTACCTTGGCTTCTGGGGCGTCAACTTCACCTACGCGATCTTCCACGTGACCGAGGCGCTGCGGGCCGCCGGTGTTCCGGCCACCGACGGGGCGATCGCCCGCGCCGCGGAGTGGCTGCTCACCAAGCAGAAGAGCGACGGCGGTTGGGGCGAGCACTGGAAGAGCTGCATCACCGATCGCTACGTCGAGCATCCGGAGAGCCAGGCGGCGATGACCGCGTGGGCGCTGCTCGCGCTGCAAGAGACGCTCGAGCCGCACACGCCGGCGATTCGGCGCGCGGTCGAGTGGCTCGAAAGCCGGCAGCAGGCCGACGGAGCGTGGCCGCGCCAGGCGCAGTCGGGGGTCTTCTTCTCGACGGCGATGCTCGACTATCGCCTGTACAAAGACGTCTTTCCCGCCTGGGCGCTGGCCCGTCAGGCCGCGCTCTCGCGCGCCTGATTCCACCACGACGATCTGACGACGATCTAATGGGGCGCGCGCGGCTCGGTGAGCGGCGCCTGGGCGCGCGGCAGCTCGAACCAGAACAGGCAGCCGACGCCGGGAGTCGAGCGGACCCCGACCGTGCCGCCATGCGACTTGACGATCCGCCGCACCGTCGCCAGCCCGAGGCCGATGCCGGGCTGCCCGTGGGTGGCGCCGCGGACGTGCGGCTCGAACATCCGATCGTCCAAGCCGGGCGGCAGCCCCGGCCCGGTGTCCTGCACCTCGAAGCGGATCCGCTCGCCGCGCTCGGCGACCCGGATCGTCACCTGGCGCTCGCCGGCGTCGCCCATGTATTTGATCGCGTTTCGCACCAGGTTCTCGACGAGGCTCGAGAGCACGCCCGGATTGCACGCCACTTCGCAGGGCGAAAAGGGCGCGACCGAGAGCGCGATCGCCGACTGCGCCGCCACCGGCTCGAGCTCGTGGGAGAGCTCGGCCAGCGCTTCGCCGACGTTGGTGTGCTCGCCCGGCTCGGGGCGGGCGCCGGCGCGCGCGAACGCGAGCAGCCCGTCGACGATGGTGGCCACCCGCTGCACGCTCGACTGGCCGCGCTCGACCATCCGCGAGGTGCGCTCGTCGCGGCTCTCCTTGCCCGCCACCGAGAGCGCGATGCGCACCGTCGAGAACGGACCGAGGATGTCGTGCGCGACGCGTCCGGCGAACAGCTCGAGCTCCTCGGCGCGCCGCCGCTGCAGCTCGCTGAACTCTTCGAGGACCTTGGCGTAGCGCCGCACCGCGCGCAGCGCCATCAGCGCGGCGAGGATGGTCAGGATGACGCACACCGCGTCGAGAACGAGCGCGACGCGCAGGCTGCGATCCCGCAGCGAGCGCACCTTGAGCGCGAGATCGCGCGCGCCCCTGGCGTTGACCTCGATCGCCGAGAGCACCGCGGTGGAGGCGGCGTCGGCGGTGCGCGCCACGTCGACGTCGACGGTGCGCTGCGCCCGCTTGAGATCGTGCTCGTCGATCTGCGCCATCGCCTGGGCGACGGCGTGATTGAGATCCTGCACCTGGCCGTTGATGCGGGACCACTGGGCGCGCTCATCGCCGAACACCGGCAGCGCCAAGTAGGTGCCGAACTGACGATCGACCTCGGCGCGCGACTGCTTGATCTCCTCGACGATGGTGGGATCGACGGCGGGATCGGAGACGTAGCGGCGGATCAGGGTCTCGAGGTGGCGCAGCTCGGCGCGCGCGGCCGCCAGGGCGCGGATGCTCGGCATCTCGTCGGTGGCGATCTGGATCGCGGCGCCGTCGATTGGCCGATCGCTGTACTGGGTGAAGATGGTCGAGGCGACGAACGACAAGATCGTCATCGCGAACGCGACCAAGAGCCAGGAGAGCGGGCGTTTCGGAGCCTGCACGGTGCCGTCAGTATAATGGCCCGCCGCTCATCGGCAACGGTGCTCAGGCGGGCTCAAGCGCTCAGGCGACCGAGCACCCAACCGTAAAATTCGTAGCAGACGAGGAGGATCATGTTGATCGCGCACAGGTCCCACGCCAGCCGGGAGAGCGGCGGCGCGCTCGGGCCCTCCTCGTCGAGCTGGGTGAAGAGCGGCAGCGCGACGAAGAACACCGTGCCGTAACAGATCGATCCGTAGAGCATGACGAAGCGCGGATCGTGATAGGAGAAAAAGGCGGCCATCCGCGGGGTGGCCATGGTCGCGGTCTCGGCGAACGCGACCGCGTAACAGAGGAGCGCGCGGATCGCCCAGCGCACCGGCCGCGACGACGCGCGGGCGCCGAATGCGCGCCAGGCGATCTGGAGCGCGACGAAGTAGGTCGAGAAATAGGCGACGGTCATGAAGTAGAGAAACAGCGGAGTGCCGTTCCAGATCCAGGTGACGTGAAAGTGGTACTGCATCCCGAACGCGGAGAAGAACAGCCACGAGCCGAAGTAGCACTGAAGCCCGGTAAACAGCGTCACCAGCGCGCTGAAACGCAGCGCGTACCGACGGAGAAGCGGCGTCTCGCGCTCGAGCAAAAGCGGCGCCAAAAAGATCGGCAGCGCCAGCGCTACCCCGAACGCGAGGTGCTGCGCGTCGCCCCAATGATCGAGCACGCCGGCGAATTCGACCCCGCCGACCGCGAGGATCCACAGCGGGCTATAGAGGAGGACGAAGCGCTCCATCGAGCGCTTGGCCGGACTTTGCGCGAGCCATCGCATGCGCGCAGGGTAACGGATCGCTCGCGTTTTGGGGATGCGCTAGCCGAGGATCGGCCAGTGCCGTTCGGTGTAGAGGCGATCGGCGGCCTCTTGCATCCGGCCGCGCACGAGGTCGAGCCCGCGACGGAGCGTGGCCGGATCGTCGGCCGAGGCGTCGGGGCCGAGCTCGTCCCAAAGCCGGATCGGCTGAAGCACCTCGACCTTGATCTTCGACGGCAACGGAATGTGCGGAAGCGGTCCCCAGCCGACGCCCCAGGGCAGGCCGAGCCACAGCGGCACCACGTCCGAGCGCATCTTCTTGGCGAGCGGCAGGTGACGCGCGAGCCAGCGCCCGCTCGAGATCACGAACAGCGTCTCGTGCGCGCCCACCGACACCACCGGCGCGATCGGCACCTTGTGCTGGAGCGCGGCGGCGATGAAGCCGGTGCGGTGGCCGAGGTTGATGCGGCGCCGCTTGACGTAGGGACGGAACGCCTCGGAGGCGCCGCCCGGATAGACGAGCAGGCTCTCTTTGTTGGCGAACGCGCGATCGAGCTGCTTGCGCGAGGCCGGCCGGCAGCCGCAGCGCGAGAGATATTCGGTGAGGGTGGCGCTGATGCGAAACGGAAAATCGTGCATCAAGACCGCGAGCGGGCGGGTGTAGTCGAAGCGGGTGTGCCAGGCGTAGCCGAGGCAGATGCCGTCGACCGGGATATATCCGCCGTCATGATTGCCGACGAGTAGCGTGGGCTCGTCGGGGACCCGCTCGAGCCCGACCACCTCGGCGCGAAAGTAGTAGCGATAGAGCGGGGCGATATAGGCGCAGGTCTGGCGAACCAGCCCGAAGTCGATCGCCTCGGCTAGCTGGCCCGCGAGATGATGCCGGGTGAGCTCGCGGAGCTTTTTTGCAAAAATACCCTCATGCGCGCGAGCACCCTCTGGGGATCCTCGATGATTGACATGTGACCGCACCGCTCGATGACCTCCAGCTCCCCGTCGGGCAGACGGCTCGCCCACTTCGGGACTTGCGAAAACGGGAGCAGGCGATCGCGACCGCCCCACAACACCAAGGTCGGCATCTTCAGGCGTCGCACCTCGTCGAGCAGGTGACGGCTCGTCAGGTCCCGCTTCGCCGACGACATCACCCGCGCCAGATCCACCACGAACCGCGCGTCGGGTCGGGTGGTCGACTGCTCGATGAATCTCTCTGTCCGTTCGTTCCTCTCCGAAAACACCAGGTCGAGTAGCCGCCGCGCGTTGCGCTCCAGCGCCGGGGCGAGAAGACCCTGCCTCATGATTGTGCGCGCGGCCACGCGCATGGGTAGGGGCATCTTGAACAGGCCCGCGGAGCTGATGAGAACCAGCTTGGAAACGCGCTCGGGCGCGCGCAGCGCAACGTCGGCGCACACCAGCCCGCCGAGCGAGTGGCCGCAGAGCACCGCGCGCGGAAGGCCGAGATGATCGAGCAGCGCCAGCACCGCGCCCGCCAGATATTCAATCGTGTATTCGCGGTGCGGCTTGCCCGAGACGCCGAAGCCCGGCAGATCGAGCCCGCACACCCGAAAACCGTCTCGCTCGAGCGGCGGCGCGATGTACTCGAAGTGGGTGAGGTTGGCGCCGAGCCCGTGCACGAACAGGATCGCGCCGGCGCGCCCGGTCGACGGGCCCGAGTCGAAATAGACGGTCGGCACGCCGCCATAGACGAACACCCGCTCGGCATAGGGGAAGCTCTCCGAGCGCGACGGCTTGAGCGTTTTTTCGCGGAGCGTCACGACCCCAAGGGTAGCACGCTTGACGGCGGGCGAGCGCGAGACGAGCATCGGAGCATGCGAAAGCTCGGGCTCGCGATCGTCACTCTCCTCGTCGCTGGCGGGTGCGGACCGAAGATCGATCATCCGCCGGTGATCGACGCGGTGATGATGCCCCAGACGGCGACGCTCGGCACCGACAACCTCTACACCGTGAGCGGGCAGATGAGCTACCACGACGACGATCACCCGGTGCACACCTTGCGGGTCAAAGTTCCGCTGGTCGGGATGACCTACGAATATCCGGCCGGCGATCTTTATATTGGCAACATCGACCCGCTCACCATCAAGTTCGCGGCCCAGAGCCCGAAGGGCGCGCAGGAGTACGATCTCTCGGTGGTCGATTCGGTCGGGCTGGAGAGCGCGGTCTCGGTGCAGATGGTGACGCTGCAATAGCCGATTGAAAAAGATATACAGGAGTGTAGAATTCTGTAGGTGGACACTCAAATTTCGGCGTTCGTGTCGGAGGAGACCAAGAAGCTGCTAGAGGAGCAGACCCGCGCGACCGGGGTGAAGAAGGGATTCCTCATCGAGCAGGCCCTCCGTCATCACCTCGAGGCGCTGCGCACGCTCCCCGCCGAGGTGATCGTGCCGCCGCGGCTGGTGATCTCCGCGGCGTCGGGACAGCAGCTCCGCGCGCGGCTGCAAAAGCCCAAGCCGCCGACGCCGGCGCTGAAGAAGCTGATGAAGGATGGAGGTTAGGCGTCTCCGCGAGGAGGACGATCGTTCGTCGTTCTCCTGCGGTGACGACGATCTCGATCGTTTCTTCCGCCGCTATGCGGGGCAGAACCAGTTCCGCAGCCACTTCGGTGTCTCGTATGTGGCGGTCGAGGCGGACGCAGTCCTCGGCTACGCCACGATCGCTCCGGGGCACCTCGAGATCGATCGGCTCCCTGCCTCGTCGCGGAAGCGGCTGCCCGGGTATCCCCTTCCGATCCTGCGGCTGGCCCGGCTCGCGGTCGCTCTTCCGAAGCAGGGCCGAGGAATCGGAATGGCGCTCTTGCGTCACGTCTTCGCGCTCGCGCTCCAGCTCGACGCCGACTTCGGCTGCGGCGGCCTGGTGGTCGACGCGAAAGCGAGCGCAGCGCCCTTCTACGAGCGGCTCGGCTTCTTCGAGCTCGAAGTCGTCGAGGGAGGGCTTCAGACCCGACCGCAGCCGAAAACGCTCTTTCTCCCGCTCGAGGAGATCAGGGCCGCGCACAAATCGCGCTGAGCCATCCACCTCACACCCGGGGACACGACCTCCGTTCGAACCACGCGGAGGCGCGTCAGAGCTCGATTTGCATTCCGATCTCGATCACGCTCTCGGGCGGCACCCCGTAGAAGTAGGTCGGCGAGCGCGAGTTGCGGGTGAGGAACATGAACAGCCGCTTGCGCCAGCGCGCCAGGCGCGAGCGGCCCGTCGGCAAAAGCGACTGGCGGCCGAGATAGAAGGTGGTCTCCTCGAGCGGCAGATTAAGCCCGCGCTGTTTGGCGGCGGCGAGGATGCGGATCACGTTCGGCGACTCCATGTAGCCGTAATGCGCGGTCACCTGATACAGCCCTCCGCCCAGCTCGCGGATGTCGAGGCGCCTGGCCTCGGGCACTTCGGGGACGTTCTCGGTCTCGATGGCGAGCAGCGCCACCCGCTCGTGCAGCACCTTGTTGTGCCGCAGGTGATGCAAAAGGACCGGCGGCGCCACGTCGACGTTGGAGGTCATGAACACCGCGGCGCCGGGCACCCGGTGCGGCGGATTGGCCTCGAGCTGCGCCTGAAATTCGGCGAGCGGCATCGCGCGCGCGAGCATCAGGTCGCCGAGCGCGGTGCGGCCGCGGCGCCAGGTCGTCATGATGATGAAGATGAGCGCGCCGACGGTGAGCGGGAACCAGCCGCCGTGGCGGATCTTGAGCGCGTTGGCGCCGACGAACGCGAGATCGAACGAGAGGAACAGGACGAGCAGCCGGAGCGCGCGCCTCTTTCCCAGGCGATCGCGCATCACCGCGTAGAACAGCACGCTGGTGATCGCCATGGTGCCGGTGACCGCGGCGCCGTAGGCGGCGGCGAGCGCCGTCGAGCTGCCGAAGCCGATCACCACCGCGATGCAGCCGAACATCATGAGCTCGTTCACCTCGGGGATGTAGATCTGTCCGCGATGGTGGCCCGAGGTGTGGATGACGGTGAGGCGCGGCAGATAGCCGAGCTGCAGCGCCTGCTGCGACAGCGAGAACACGCCCGAGATCAACGCCTGCGACGCCACCACCGTCGCCACCGTGGCGAGCGCGATCATCGGATAGAGGTACGGGCGCGGCACCAGCGCGTAGAACGAGGTGGCCGCGCCTTCGGGATGCGCCAGGAGGTACGCGCCCTGGCCAAAGTAGTTGAGCAGCAGCCCCGGATAGACGATGACGAACCAGGCCAGGCGGATGGCGCGCCGTCCGAAGTGGCCCATGTCGGCGTAGAGCGCTTCACCGCCGGTCACCACCAGCACCACGGAGCCGAGCAGCTCGAAGGCGTGAAAGCGGTGCGCGAAGAAGAAGCGCACGGCGTGATGCGGGCTCAGGCCCCAAAGGACGCGCGGGTTGCGCAGGATCCAGGGCGCGCCGACGGCGGCGATGGCGGCGAACCACACGATCATCACCAGGCCGAAGAGCGCGCCGATGCGCCCGGTGCCGAAGCGCTGCATCAAGAAGAGCCCGATCAGGATCACGATCGCGATCGGCACCGTGAGCGGCGCGAAGATCGGGTTGGCGACGGCGAGCCCTTCCACCGCCGACAACACCGAGATGGCCGGTGTGATCAGCGCGTCGCCGTAAAGGAGCCCGGTGCCGAACAGCCCCAGCAGGATGAGCGCCGCCGTGCCGGCGCGCTTCTTCTCGGCGCTGCTCTTCGGCATGATGAGCGCCACCAGCGCGAGGATGCCGCCCTCGCCGTTGTTGTCGGCGCGCATCATGTAGACGAGGTACTTGATGACGACCACCACCAGCAGCGACCAGAAGACCAGCGACATGATGCCGTAGATGCTGGCGGGATCCGCGGTGACGCCGTGCTCGCCGAAGCACTCGCGCACGGAGTAGAGCGGCGAGGTGCCGATGTCGCCGTAGACGACGCCGACGGCGCCGAGCGCCAGCGGCAAGAGCGAGAGACCGCGCGCCTCGCGCTGCGGGGGCGCCTCGTCGGAGCTGGGCTTGGGCGCGGCGTCGGGCGTCGGGGCGGAAGACGGAGCGACCATTGATCGTGCGCATCTTAGCACGCGGCCACGCACCGCCCGGCGATGCGCCAGCCCGCCGACCCCGAGCGCGAGGGCCCATTTCAAAAATCGGCTACTTGATCGTGTAGAGGAGAGTCAACGGCTTGCCGCGGCGAGTGATCGCGATGACGAGCTGCTTGGCGCTTCCGATCTTGCTGTATGCCTCGAGGGCCTTGTCGGGGCTCGTGAGATCGAGGCCGTTGATCGCGTTGAGCGTGTCGCCGTTCATCAGGCCGAGGCTGGCGAACACCGACTGGGGGCGGATCGCGTAGAGTCTCAAGCCATCGATCTTGCCGTCCTTCATCGACGGCACGAAGCGCGCGCCGTGCGCGACCGTGATCGGGCTTACGAGCAACGCGTCGACGGCCGTCTTTTCGATCGTGTAGTGGGTGTCGTCGATCTTCTGGATGCCGGTGGCGATCAGCGTCGCGAGCACGCCGGCTGGCGCGACGGCGAGCGTCATCGCGATCGTCGTGTCGCCGCGCACGAGCGTGAGGACCGTCGTGCGCGCCTTCTTCGGCATGAGGCCGTCGGTCAAAAGCTTGCGGTCCACCTGCTTGCCGTCGACCGCGGTGATCAGGTCGCCGGCGCGGAGCGGGCCCATCTCCTCGGTGACGAGGGCGACCGGCTTCGCGCCGGCCGAGACCTTCACGTGCGCCGGCAGGTCGCGATACTGGAAGATGTCGTCGGGGTCGATCCCCGCGGACCGCGTCGTGGGAGGGCGCACGGCGATGCGGATCGCGAGCGGCTTGCCGGCGCGA
>JANWLJ010000292.1 GCA_025450955.1 Polyangium sp. (in: bacteria)
CCTCTCCGACCAACCTGGTCGGAACCTGCTCGCCAATTCCAGGCGGCAACCAGCCCGCAACGGGCCATCCGGCTTGTACCTCAGACGCAAGCTATCCCGTCTGCAATGGCGCGTGCGACGGATCGACTCGAACCGCGTGCGCGTATCCCACCAGTTCATGCGGCACGAGTCAGTGCAGGCTCTGTGACACCATCAGCTGTTTTGAGCGCGGCTACTTCGCCGATAATGCTGGAGCCTGCTCAATGGGGAAGTGTAGCGCCACGAGCCAGTAGTGCGGAACGTACGGTTGTCAAGGACTGAGTTTCATGGGTGGCCCCACTACTTACCGGTGTCGCCCGGCGTGCACCGTGGATACGCAATGCTATCCGGGGTATTCGGGTCAGTGCGTAAGCCCGACGTGCCAGTAACGCGACCCCCTCCAGTCAAGGAACGCAACAAGCAGGTAGAAACGCTAAATCTAAGGGGCCTTCAGGTCACTCTCCGGGTCTATCATGGGGTGCTTTCGGGGTCACTCTCTACGCTCACGATCCTACACATCTCGGGCGCAGCGCCTTCGTAGGGCGGGGGCTCGCCCCCCGCCGCAGCGACGGTAGGCCCGGCGGGCGCAAGGCCCCGCCCTACGTTCAAATGCGCCCATCGCCGATACGTTGATGCTCGCGAAATTCGATCTGTTTTCGAGATGTGATCAATCATCAGCTCTCTACGTAGCCAATAGCCCGAGTTGACACGAGTTTAATCGGGTGTTGCCCTTTTTCGATTTCGCCCAGAATGCACTCACAAGTTTCGCAGATCCTTTGAGCAGTCGACGAGCGAGGGACCGGCGCGCACCCCGAGCGTCAGAATGCACTCACAAGTTTCGCAGATCCTTTGAGCCGGGCTATTCGACGTGGGCCATGATGTCGAGGGCGGCTTCGGCTTGGGTGAGGGAGCCGGCGGCGACCAGCATCGTGAGCGAGAACAGCTCGTCCTCGGTGAAGGTCGGGGTGAGATCGTTCAGGCGCAGGAAAACCAGCATCGACACCGCGGCCGTTCGCTTGTTGCCGTCGATGAAGGGATGGTTCTGGGAGAGGTGGAAAAGATAGGCGGCCGCCATCTCCGGCAAGGTCGGCTGCAACCACGCCCCGCCGAACGAGGCCTGCGGAGCGGCGACTGCCGATTGCAGAAGGCCGAGGTCGCGAACGCCGATCTTTCCACCGTACCTCTCGATCTGGCGCTGATGGAGCCCGAGCACGTCGTCGACGGAAAGAAAGATCGGCTCGGTCACTTGGCGAGCTTCCGGAACGCGCCTCCATAGCGAGTGTGCGCCCACTCTTCGGCGAGCCGGAGCTTGTCCGCTTCCTTTTCGTCCTTGACCGGAGCAATCACGATGACGTGCCCATCCGTCGACACCTCGACCGGCGAGTCGACATCCAGGTGAGCGGCTTCGAGGATCGCGCGGTCGAGGACCACCGCCACCGAGTTTCCTGTCCTGGTAAGCCGCTTCGTCATCGCCAACCTCCGTACTGACACTATATGTCTTTCGTACAGACGTGCAACCCTGCGCCCGGCCGGGGGAAGCTCGCGATTCGCGGCTCGTAGAGTGGGTCTTTCGGTCGTTTGACCCCACATTGCGGTCTGGAGTTACCTACTTCACATGCGGACCTTATTTGGCTTGGTGGCGTTGGTGGCGATTGCGGTGGTGCCGGCTTGTTCCTGCCAGAATGAGGGGCGCGGGCATCATGGGGATGGCGGGGTGAATGGGGACGGGGGCGTCAATGGGACGCTGACGGTGACGCCGGGGGACGTGACGCTGGATCTGGCGAGCGGAGGGGCGCCGCCGACGCAGGCGTTCACGGTCACGCTCACCGACAGCGGCAAGGATATCACCGGGCAGGTGGTGTTTTCGCTGCAGGACGACACGCTCGGGGTGATGAGCGGGAACGTCTTCACCGCCGGGACCGCGCACGGCGGATCGACCACGCTGGTGGCGAACCTGAACGGGATGACCGGCGAGGCCAACATCCACGTGCGGGTGCACGGCAGCTTCGATACGCCCGACTGCATGGGCTGCACCTTTCCGGGCATGGGCGCGCCGAGCTGCGGCGGGATGGACACCGATCCGACGGTGGTCTATCCGCCGGACGGCGTGCTGCTCCCGCCCAACATGAACGTCATCACGGTGCAGTTTACGCCGGGCACCGGGAACACCCAGTTCGAGCTCGATTTCCAGAATCCCGCCACCGACGTCACCATCAACGCCAAGTGCACGCCGACGGTGGACACGCGCGGGCAGATGTCGGGCGGCTGCAAGGTCGATCTCACCCAGGCGATGTGGGACTTCATCGCGAAGTCGAACAAGGGCGGCGATCCGGTGAAGATCACCGTGCGCGGCACCAACGGAACCTGCGCCGCGCCTGGCGCCAACTCGGTCGGGGTCTCGTTCGCCGAGCAGGATGTCTCGGGCGGCATCTATTATTGGAAGTCGACGGTGTCGGCGAGCGGCACCGGCGGGCAGATCTGGCGCAAGGAGTTCGGCGACGCCACGCCCGAGGAGCAGATCACCGGCGGCTCGCTCGGCGGCACCTGCAACGGCTGCCACGCGCTGTCGCGCGACGGCGCGCGCATGACCATCAACTCCGACGACGACGACTCCGACGACGAGTACGGCGACGTGAGCTCGGCGCTGGTCGACGTCGCCAGCAAGATGATCGTCGGCGGCGGAATGTTCGGCGGTTTTGCGTCGGGCCCGGCGGGGTTTCAGACCTTCAATCACGATCACTCGTACTATCTGGCCACCACCGGCGACGGCTCGGGCACCTTCGGCTTCGGCGGCTTCGGCGGCGGCGGCGGAACGATTCAGCCGAACCAGTTCTTCCTCGTCAACGGAGTGACCGGCGCGCTGGCGACGCCGAGCGCGGTCACCGGCGCAGCGTCGAGCTCGCAGCGGGTGACCATGCCCGACTGGTCCGCCGACGACAAGAACGTGGTGTTCGTGCAGCCGACCCAGGCCGGCTCGCCGGGCTGGGCCAACGACGACGCGCACATCCTCGGCGGCAGCATCTGGTCGATCCCGTACATGGGGATGGGGATGTTCGGCGCGCCGGTCGAGCTGGTGCCGTCGAGCGGCGACAACAACTACTACCCGAGCTACTCGCCCGACGGCGCGTTCATCGTCTACGATCACGTCGACAAGCAGCCTCAACCCGACTTCCCCAACAACGACAGCTTCTCGAACCCGAAGGCGCGCGTGTTCGTGCTCACCACCAAGCCGGGCGCGACGCCGGTCGACTGCACGCTGCTCAACGGGACCGGCGACGTGTCGAACTCGTGGCCGCGCTGGTCGCCGTTCATCCAGACGTACAAGGGCGCCAAGCTGCTCTGGGTCACCTTCTCGTCGACGCGCGACTACGGCCTCTTGGTGCGCAACTCCACCTCCGGCCTGGTGCAGTGCTACCCGCCCGACTCGGCCGAAGATCCGGGCGGCTCACACGGCCAGCCCTTCCCGTCCAACTGCAAGCAGCCGCAGATCTGGATGGCCGCGATCAATCTCTCGACGGCGGAAGTCATGAACGCCGGCGATCCGTCGTCGCCCGCCTTCTGGTTGCCGTTTCAGGACATCACCACCCACAACCACACCGCGCAGTGGACGACCACGGTGGTGCCGACCGGCCCGCCCGACGGCGGCGCCTGCCTGATGGGCGGCGAGGACTGCACAAAGATGGTGAACAGTTGCTGCTCCGGGCTCTCCTGCACCGCAAATGGGACGTGCGGAATCTTGTAACGGCTGCGCCTGCCGGCCGCCTCGCGGAGCACGGCTGCGCCTGCCGGCCGCCTCGCGGCGTACGTCCTCGCTCGGGCGGTCACAGCCGCGGAGGCTGCTCCCTTCCTCGCTGCGGGCGTGCGCCGCGATCTGCCTCCGGAGCGGCGTTCTACCAGATTTACGATTCTTTCGGATCGGACGAACGAGGTCAGCGGCGGACGACGTACTCTTTTTGGATCAGGCCGAGCAGCGCCTGGGCGGTCTCGAGATCGGTGCGCGGGCTGCGGTCGAGCACCGCCTGCAGCCGGCCGAAGTTTATCACCAGCTGCAGCACGTCGAGATCGGCGGGCTGAAGATCGCGCAAGGGCGACGAGAGCGGCGCCGCCAGCCCGAGCGCCTCGTCGCGGCCGGGCAGCTCGCCCTCGATCCGGCGCATCTCGTCGAGCTGGCGCATGCCCTCCATCAAGAGGGCCTCGGTCGAGTCCTGGATCTCTTCGAGCACCGACTTCTCGTCGGGCGGCTCGAGCTCGAAGGTGCCGGTCATCCAGGTGAGCAGGCGAAAGGCGGCCTTGCGCGGCGACAGATCGTAGGAGTCGTCGATGGTCGAGTAGTAGATCTGCCCCTTGCGCAAATAGATGCGCCCGAGCCCGCCCTCGCCGCGCACCGACAGGACGCCCGACTTGCGGCTGGTCGACAGGAGCTGGAGCAGATCGGGCAGCGGGATCTCGTCGATCGATCCCGACATCGGCTTGCCGGCGGTCGACATGTTGCGCCGCTGGCCGGTCTGCTCGAGCCTTTGCCGCGCCGCCTCTTCGCTCACCACCTGCGAGTTGTCGACGGCGACCAGCTTGATGATCGAGGTGCCGATGAGGATGCGGTCACCCTCTTTGAGCCGCGCCTTCTTGATCTTCTCGCCGTTGACGAAGGTGCCGTTGGTCGAGCCCATGTCCTGAATCACGATCTGCTCGCCGGTGGCGGTGATCTTGGCGTGCTTGCGCGACACCATGTCCTCGACGAGGACCATATCGAGATCGCTCGAGCGCCCGACGATGATCTCGCGGTCCATCCGCAGCGGGAATTCCCCGCCTTGGTACTTCCCCGAGATGAACCGCAGCGCAAAGGTAGCGTTCGGCACGCGTGAAGGCTCCAGACCTGGGCAGCTAGCATATCGAGCGGACTCGAACAAGTCAAAGACCGCGCCCGCTTGCATCCGCTTTGGCAGCGACGGCCGTTTGCGCGCGGTTTGACGCGCGCCCGCGCGATTTCGTACCGTGGACGCGATGCGCGTGTCCGGACCGGCGCCCGGGTTTCCCACCGCGCTCGGCGCGGCTTCCCTTCGCACCGCGCTCGGCGCGCCCTACTTTCGCACCGCGCGGGGCGCGCTCTATGGCGGCGACGCGATCGACTGGCTCGGGCGGCTGCCGGGCGGCGCGATCGATCTGGTGTTCGCCGATCCGCCCTACAACGCCGGCCGCGAGCCGTGGGACTGCTTCGCCTCGGACGACGCCTACCGCGAGTGGTCTCAGCGCTGGCTCGCCCAGGCCGCGCGCATCCTCAAGCCGACCGGCTCGCTCTACGTCTGCGGCTTTCCCGAGGTGCTCGCCGATCTCCAGGGCCTGGCCCGGCCGTGCTTCTTCGGCTGCCGCTGGCTCGTCTGGCACTACCGCAACAAGGCCAACCTCGGGCGCGACTGGGGCCGTTCGCATGAGAGCATTCTTCATCTGCGGCGCGAGCGCTTCTCCTTGAACATCGACGAGGCGCGGGTGCCCTATAACGCGCACACGCTCCGCTATCCCTCGCATCCGCAGGCCGAGAGCTCGCGCTACGGCGGCGCGCGCTATGTGTGGAGCCCGCACCCGCTCGGGGCCAAGCCGCGCGACGTGCTCGAGATCCCGACGCTCACCAACGGCATGCCCGAAAAGACCGCGCACCCGACGCAAAAGCCGCTCGAGCTGGTGCGGCGGCTGGTGGCGGCGGCGACCGCGCCGGGCGAGTGGGTGGTCGATCCGTTCGGCGGCTCGGGCACCACCTACGCCGCCTGCGAGGCGCTCGACCGGCATTGGCTCGGCTGCGAGCTCGACGCCGGCTATCGCGCGCTCATCAAAGCCCGATTGGCCGAGCCGGTCAGCGCGCCCGCCGCCGAGCGGGCCGAGTCGCGCCGCCGCGCCCAGCGGCGCAAGCTGCGTTGAAGATCGCCGCCGGCTAGGATAAACAGTCGGCATGTCTCCCGAAGAGATCTGCCGCCGGCTGGGCGAGCAGAAGACCAAAGCGATCTTTCACGAGCTCACCTCCGAGGCGATGAAGAAGGTTCTGCGCGAGGCCAAGATCCCGACCACGCGCCTGGCCGGCCACACCTCGACCAAGAAGCGCAACGAGGACTGGGGCAACCGGCTGTGGCGGCAGGTCTCGGACAAGCCGGTCTCCTCGAGCGCCGCGACCCTGCTCTTCGAGTGGCTGACCCGGACCCGCCGGCCGATGCTGGCCGAGTTTCTCACCGGGCTCGAGGTGCCGCACGAAGCCGGGCTCACCGACGCGGACTTCATGCAGACCGCGCAGCCGGAGAAGCTGGTCGAAGAGGGCAAGAAGCTCCTCGGCAAGCACGACAAGGCCGAGGTCGCCGCCTACCTGCTGTTCCTCGACGCCTCGAACAAGAGCGAGATCTTCGCCCCGCTGGAGCTCGAAAAGCAGCTCGCTTCTTGACGTAAAGAGCGATCCCGCTTCTTGCGCGAGCGAGCGGGCGCCTTCAAAATGGGGGAGGTGTCCGCTCCCTCCCGCGCCGTTTTGGCCCTCGCTTTGTGCAGCTCGATGGCTTATGCGCACGGTCAGCCGCGCGTCAACCCGAAGGCCCGGGTCAGCAAAAACGCGCATCGCCCCGTCGAGAATCGCCACGCGCGGATGGCCGCGCCGCGCGCGCACCGGCAGCCCGCTCCGCCGCGTCGCGATCTCGCCACCGCCCCGCGCGAGGTCAAAGATCCGAGCGATCCGCACGAGCAGCGGATCGCCGCGTTGCGCGAGCGGCTCCTCGAGGTGCTCCGCGATCGGCCGTTCAGCCGCAGCAAGGTCGGCGTCGAGGTGATGCAGGCCTCCGACGGAGACGTGCTGTTCGCCCACAACGCGGCGGTGCCGTTCAACCCGGCCTCGAACACCAAGATCCTCACCACCGCCGCCGCCATTTCGCTGCTCGGCGGCGACTTCCGCTATCACACCGCGCTCTACGGCCCGGCGCCCGACGACAGCGGCGTGGTGCACGGCGATGTGGTGCTGCGCGGCTCGGGCGATCCCTCGCTCACCAACGACGACCTGGCCGAGATCGCGCGCAAGCTGGCCAGCCACGGCGTGACCGAAATCGACGGCGATCTCTACGCCGATCCACGCTTCCACGATCCCAACGCGCCGGCCGGGCCGGGCGTCGGTGACGGCGCGCTCATCCTCAATCGCAACACCTACTCGGTGCACGTGAGCCCGGGCGCGATCGGCCACGCCGCGCAGGTCTGGGTCGAGCCGCGCACCGAAGTCTTCGGCGTCGAGAACCAGGCCACCACCACCCGGTCGCGCCGCTCGCGGCTGCGCATCGATTCGTACCGCAAAGACGATCGTTTGATCGTCACCGTGCGCGGCCGGATCTCGGCGCGACGCGGCGAGTACGTCGACGTGCGCCGGCTCGCCGACGGCGCGCTGCTCGCCGGAGCGATCTTGCGCGGCGCGCTCGCCGACTTCGGGGTCGAGCTCACCGGCAAGCTGCGCTCCGGCGATCTGGCGGCAACCGAAAAGCTCGCCGAGCACGAGTCGATTCCGTTGTCCGAGGTGTGCAGCCTCTCGAACAAGCCCTCGAACAACTTCATCGCCGAGACGATCTACAAGACGCTCGGCGGCGAGCTGTACGGACTGCCCGGCACGCTCGCCAAGGGCACCCGCGCGGTGGTCGATTACCTCACCCAGGCGGGGCTGGCTCCCGGCAGCTACAAGATCGTCAACGGCTCCGGCCTCACCCACGAAAACCGCATCTCGCCGTCGGGGCTCGCCTCGCTCTTGCGCACCATCTATGACGACGTCGGGGTCGCGCCCGACTTTCTCACCTCGCTGGCGGTGGGCGGGATCGACGGCACCATCCGCAACCGCTTTCGCGGCACCGACGCGGTCGGGTTGGTGCGCGCCAAGACCGGCACCTTGAACGGCGTCTCCGCGCTCTCCGGCTTCGTCGGCGACAAGGACGACGTGCTCATCTTCAGCATCCTCGTCGAGGGATTCCGTCACCGGCGGGTCAATGAGGTGCGCCACGCGCAGGTGCGGATGGTGGAGGCGATGCTCCACTATCTGCACGCCGAGGCGCCGTCGGCGATCACGCCCGGCCAGGAGCCCGGCACCGATTTGCCCGGCACCGACGTCGACAGCGAATCGGACGGCGAGCCCGAGCCGACCGAGTAGCCGCGCGCGCTTCACCGGCTCTGCCCGGCGCCGAGCAGCCGCGCGGCCCGCAGCCGCTGCACCATCAGCACGTCGAAGCTGCGCGCGTCGAGCGCGCCCTCGTCGAGCGCGTGATACAGAAGCGGCGCGAGCGTGCCCGACGGACGCGCGGACGACGGCTTTTGGCCGCGCGCGATCTCTTCGGGCCGCGGAATGCGCGCCGACTGTTTTCGCAGCGCGCGGGCGAGCTCGGGACGATCGGGCGCGAGATCCTCCGCGACGCGATCGATCGAACGATGAAGCTCGGTGAGCAGGTCGACGAGCACTCGGTTTCGCATGCCGCTCGCCAGTGCCAGCCGTGTGCCACTCGTCGCGCCACGATTTTCGCGCCGTTTTCGCGGCGCGCGCGCCACCACACGTCCGCGTCGCGGCCATCGATCCGCTTCTCGGACGTGCTACATCTCCGACGGGAATCGGACCATGATCGGGTCACTCCATCTCACTCCGAACGGGCGGCTGGCACTCGCCGAAGACGACGCGGTCGAGGCTGACGCGCAGGCCCGACGGATCGCGGCCGCGTTTGCGCGCGGCGCCGGTCATGGCCTGCTCGCGCTCGGGCTCGACCCGCTCGAAAGCGAGCTGCCGCCGGAGCTCGCCTACTTTCGCGAGCTCGCCCGCGGCTTCCTCACCGCGGCCTGCGCCCGGCCGGAGCTGGAGACGCTGCGCGACAAGATCGACGTGACGCCGCCCGAGGGCGAACTCGAGCGGCTCTACGACGCGGCGCCGCCGATGCTGGGCTCGGAGTACCTGACAACCGCGGTGCTGGCGCAGCTCTGGAGCGAGACCCAAGCGGCGCTGCGCGTCGAGCTGCGGGAGATCAAGGGTAGCGTGCAGGCCTATCTGCACGCGCGCAGCCCGGCTTGGAACCTGGTCGGGCGGGTCTGTTTTCACCTCGCGGAGAACCGGCGCGACGAGGACCATCCATTCGCGGTCCTCGCCACCTACGCCTCGCGGCTCTCGGCGCGCGCCAAGGTGCAGCACCTTCCGCTCGGGCGGGCGGTGAAAGAATCGGGCGCGGCCGCCGATCGCGCGGCGCTGCTCGCGCTTTTGGTTCCCGTCGAGAACGCGGCGAAGAAGAGCGCGCTTTTGCGCGAGCTGGTCGACTCGGGCGAGCTGTTCCATCCGCTCGCCTGGACCGCGCGCGAGGCCCACGCCTTTTTGAAAGAGATCCATCTCTTCGAAGAGAGCGGCGTGGTGGTGCGGGTGCCGGACTGGTGGAAGAGCCGGCAAGCGGCGCGGCCGCAGGTGGCGATTCGGATCGGTGCCCGCGAGCCATCCAAG
>JANWLJ010000293.1 GCA_025450955.1 Polyangium sp. (in: bacteria)
AGGCGCCGGGCTGGTGAACTTGGCCGTCGACAAGATCGCCCCCACGTGCGCCGAGGCGGGCAGCGCGACCAGCAGCGCACTCATCAAAACGGCGTGCCGGAGAGACCGCATGACTCGATACTAGCTGTTGCCGCTCGGCAAAGTCGAGCCCGGTCCGTTCGCGCCGTTTCGTGGCGCGCGCGCGCGCAGCTCGGAGATGCCCACCGCGAAGAGCACCAGGAGCGCGCCCACCGAGCCGCGCGCGCCCGGCCACTCGGCCGCGCCGCCGAGCGCGAGCGCCATGGTGGTGGCGAACACCGGCTCGAGCGCGAAGGTGACCGCGGCGGCGGTCGCGCTCATCCGCGCCATCGCCCAGGTCTGCCCGGCGAAGGTCACCACCGTGCACATCACCGCCATCCAGGCCAGCTCGGCGCACAGACGATGGGTGAGGACGAGCGGGCGCGTCTCGAGCCGCAGCATCTCGGGCAGGTGCGCGGGCGCATAGAGCGCGATCGCGATCCGCGCCGCGATGAGGCAGGCGCCGAACATCAGCGCCGCGGTCACCACCTGAATCGCGGTGAGCAGGCCCGCGTCTTGACCTGGCGTGCGGCGCGCGATCTCGACGATGGTGATCGCATAGAGCACCGCGCACCCGACGGTGAGCAGATCGCCGCGGTTGAAGTGCGCGCCCGCGCCCGGCCAGGTGAGCAGCATCAGCCCCAAGGTCGCCACCACCACCGCGACCCGCTGCGGTCCCGACGGGCGGCTGCGATAAAGGAGCCAGCCGACGAGCGGGGTGAGCGGGGTGTTGAACGAAGTGATGAACGACGATTTGGCGACGGTGGTGTAGACCTGCCCGAACACCTGCAAGACCAGCCCGGCCGAGTTGAGCAGGCCGAGCACAACCCCGTCGACGATCGCCCGCCGGCCCGCGGTGCGCAGCCGGCGGCCATAGAGCGCGCAGAGCAGGAGCGCGGCGGCGCCGAAGCGGATGGTGAGAAACGGCAACGGCGCGATCGTCTGCACCGCGTCCTTGGTGACCACGAAGGTCGAGCCCCAAAGAATCGTCACCCCGACGAGCACCAGCTCGGCGCGCGGCCTCGAAAAAAGGCGGTTCACTTGCCGCGGGTGATCGCGTCGCGCGCGAGCTGATCGCAGCGCTCGTTCTCGCTCACGCCGGAGTGGCCGGCCACCTTGACCAGGCGCAGATCGGAGAACTGACGGCCGAGCGCGCGCATCTTTTCGACCAGCTTCTGGTTGGCCTGCGCCGTCCACGCTTTTCCGAGCAGGCCGAGCGCGTAGGCCGAGTCGGAGTGGACGACGACCGTGCGGTCCTTCGGACAGAGCTCGAGCGCGCGGACGATCGCGGTGAGCTCGGCGATGTTGTTGGTGCCGTGGCCGAGATACTCGCTCACCTCTTTGCGCTCCCGCCCGTCGAGGATCACCACGCCGACCCCCATCGGGCCGGGGTTGCCGGTGCAGGCGCCGTCGGTGTAGACGATGAGCGCGTCGGCCGGAAGCGGCGCGGGCGCGCTCGCTTCGCCGGGGGCTGCCGATGGGCCGGCCGCGGCGGCGTCGGAGATGACCTCAGCCTCGGGATCGGTCTCGAGGTTGCGCGCGCCGGCGCGGTAGATCTTGCCGCCCGGCCGATAGCGAACCTCGACGCGCCCGTCTACGCCTGCGGCCGGCTCGCCGCGCGGATTGACCCTCACCCAGACGCGATCTCCGCGCAGTCGTCGGCTTGCCCAGGGCACGGCGCGGCAGGCTATCACAATATTCGCGCGCCGCGAGTTACCGGGAATCTCTTGACACCCCTGGTCCTGCTTTCTATAACCCACGGATTCTTCGGGAGGGACCTGTCCCCATGCGCGCATCGCGATTCGGTTTCATCGCTCTCGTTGGCGCCTTGGCCGTCGCCGGCGGTTGCCAGAGCTGCGCGAACACCTCGGGCACGGGCGCCGCCAAGAGCAACCTCGAGCTGGTGCCGAAAGAGACCGATGTCATCTTCCAGGCCAACCTCTCGCGGATGCGCAACACCGAGATCTGGCGCAAGCTGCTCGATTTCCGCGACTCGGACGCCAAGTCGAAGAAGGACTACGACGACTTCGTCACCAAGTGCGGGCTCGATCCGCTCAAGCAGATCGACTCGGTGTTCCTCGCCTTCCCGCAGACGGTGAACGACACCAAGGAGTTCGCCGCGATCCTGCGCGGGACCTTCGATCAGACCAAGCTGCTCGCGTGCGCCAAGGACCAGGCGAAGAAGGACAACCAGGTCCTGAGCGAGAGCGACTACAACGGTCACAAGATCTACAGCAGCAACCCCACCGGAAAAGAGGGGCAGGCGTACGCCACCTTCCTCGACAACAAGACCGTCGTGCTCGCCGGCAAGGACTGGATCAAGAAGGTGATCGATCTGGCGGGCGGCAAGACCAAGCTGCCGAGCGCCAAAGATCACGCCGAGCTGGTCGCGCTGATGAAGCGCGCGCACACCAACGACGGCCTGTGGGGCGCCGGGCTGGTGCCGCAGTCGACCCGCGATCAGCTCAAAGCCGATCCGCACCTCTCGGCGGCGGGCTCGATGAAGGACGTGATCGGCTCGATCGACTTCGCCAACGGGTTCGCCGCCGACATCGACGTCGATCTCGGCTCGCCCGCCGACGCCACCGAGCTGCAGGCCAAGGCGACCGCGCAGCTCGCCGACGCCAAGAAGAGCCCGCAGCTGATGATGACCGGGCTCAGCTCGTTCCTCGACAGCGTCAAGGTCGACGCCAAGGGCGCCACCTTCCACGTCTCCATCCACTTCAACCAGCAGCAGGTCGACGACCTCACCAACCGCGTCAAGGGGCTGCTCAACAGCCTGCGAGGCGTAATGGGCGGGGGAATGGGGGCGCCGCCGTCGGAGCCGCCGACGCAGATGCCCTCGCCGCCGCCGGCCCACTGATTTTTCAGAAACGCCACGAAAGGGAACTGAAATGAGCACCAGGAAGTCACCGCTCGCGCGCCAGAAGGATGAGCACGGGAGCAAGGAGAAGTTGGTCGACCGCGTCCTCGGAGTGCTGGGCAGCATCGCCAAGCAGGAGGGCGACAAGGACGAGCTCAAGGCGAAGCTGCTCGCGGCCTCGAACAAGAAGCTGCTCCGCCTCTTCGAGGTCGGAAGCGAGATCAAGGAGAAGTTCGGCTCGGTGGAGAAGCTCGCCGAGGCGACCGCCAAGGGGCTCGGCCGCGCCAAGGACGCGCCCTACGTGAGCAAGCTGAAGACGCTCACCCCGGCGCGGCTGCTCGATCTGTTCCGCACCGCCGAAAAACGCAACCGCGCGGCCTAGCCGCGTGAGGCTCGGCACGGTGGTGGGCGCGGTCTGGGGAGCGCGGCACGCCGCCGGCCTCGATGGCGCCAAGCTGCTGATGGTCGAGCGGGCAGGCGGCGGTCGCGCCGTCGCCATCGACGCGCTCGGCGCCGGCCCCGGCGACCGGGTCCTCATCGCCCACGGCTCGCGGGTTCGCGATCTCACCGTCGGCGCCGCCGTTCCCCTCAAAGACGTGATCGTCGCGATCATCGATGACGGCGACGTCAAAGGGCTGCGCGCGTGATCCTCGGGCGGGTGGTCGGCGAGGGGGGGGCGACCCGCAAGCATCCGGCGCTCGACGGGCGCAAGCTGCTCATCATCGAGCCCTATCTCTGGTACGCGCCGGCGCACGAGGTCGGCCACCTGGTGGCGGTCGATCCGCTCGGCGCCGGCGTCGGCGAAGACGTGGTGGTCTGTCTCGGCGATCCGGCGCGGCGGGCGCTCGGCGGGACCGCGTTTCCCGTCGAGGCGACGGTGGCGGCGATCGTCGATCGCACCGAGCTGTTCGAAGATCGCGGCCCGCGCCCGCTCGGCTTCGTTGGCGCGCACCGACCGGCCGGAGTCGCGTCATGATCGCGGGCACGGTGATCGGTGACGTGTGGGCCAGCCGCAAGGCGCCGGGGCTCGACGGGCGGCGGCTGGTGCTGGTCGCGGTGAGCGGCGAAGATCGGGTGATGGTCGCGATCGACACCCTCGACGCGCGCGAAGGACAGGCGGTCCTGGTCTCGGTCGGATCGGGCGCCCGCAACGTGCTCTCCCCCGGCCCGGACAACCGCGCGCTTTTGTGCGACGCCGCGATCGCGCTCTTGGTCGACGGAGAGACGTAGATGTTTTTAGCCAAGGTGATCGGCACGGTGTGGTCGACGGTGAAGTGGCCCGAGCTCGGCGGCTTGCGGCTGCTCGTGGTGCGGCCCTATTCGCTCGCCGATCTGACCGTCGCGCTGCCCGAGGGCGTTTCGCCCGCGCCCGCGCACGAGGGCGTGGTGTGCGCCGACGTGCTCGGCGCCGGCCCCGGAGAAGACGTGGTGATCGCCTACGGCCACGCCGCGCGGATGGCGATCTCCGAGCAGCTCGCGCCGGGCGAGCAGCCGAGCGTGCCGATCGACGCCGCGGTGGTCGCGATCGCCGATCACTTCGCGGTCTCTTCGGGCTGATTTCATCGCCCGAAGAATCGTCCCGCTTCATCGTACAATCCGGCCATGGCGACCACCCGCGAACGCTATCGGCCGTCCGGTTTCTTTCGTGCTAAGGCGCTACTCCTGTTTGTCGCCGCGACGGCGGCGGGCGTGGCGCTCGCCTGGATCTATCAATTTCTCCTGCGCGAAATCCCATTCATCTATATCACCCTCCTGGTGGTGTGCGGATTCGGCGCTGCGCTCGCCGCCGGCGCCTGGTTCGCGGTGCAAAAGGGCCACTGCCGCAACCGGGTGATCGCGCTCCTTCTCGCGCTGCCGCTCGCCGCGGTACCGCTCGCCGCCTCGCACTGGTTCGAATATCGCCACGTGATCTCCGACATCGTCGAGAAGACCCCCGGCGCCAGCGAGGCCGATGCGCTGCGCGAAATTCCCTTTGGCAAATATCTCGAGATCAAGAAACAGGCGGGCTGGAAGCTCGAGAGCTCGACGATCTCGGGCGCGGCGGTCACCGCGATCTGGATCGTCGAGGCGCTGATCGTCTTCGGGGCGGTGCTGTTCGGCGCGCTCGCCGGCGTCGACGAGCCCTATTGCGAAAAGTGCAACCGCTGGTGCGAGGCGGTCGCGTTTCGCTTGCACGGCGTCGGCCGCGCCGAGGCCGAGCCGGTCTTGTCGGGCGGCGATCTCGGCGCGCTCGCCGACTTGAAGGCGCCGACCCCGCCCGATCCATCCTTATCGGTCGAGATCCAGATCAAGCGCTGCGGCGGCTGCGCCGAGACCGGCTTCGTCTCGGTCAGCGAAAAGCGGATGGTGCAGAAGAAAAAGAAGGTCGAAGAAAAATCGAAGCGCCTGGCGCGCCACGCGCTCTTGCGTCCCGCCGAGCGGCAGCGCCTGCTCGATCGCTTCTCCGGCCTCGCCGGCCAGAAGCTCCCCGCCGCGTAGCCGCCGTTGTCTCGACGGTAGAAGTCGGTTAGGCTGCGTTCGCGAATGCCGCGGGTCATCAGCCACACCGAGGTCGAGGCGCTCTCCGAAGGAGCGACGCTCACCGTCGAGCCGGACGCGCTGGTGACGCCGCTCGCGCTCGAGCGCGCCCGCGAAAAGGGCGTGACCGTCGCCCGCGATCCCGCACCGACGGAAGAGAGCTTGATCGAGGCGGTGGTGGCCAAGCTGGTCGGCTCGCTCGGCGGCTCGCAGGCGGAGCTCACCGAGGTCGGGCCCGGGATCGATTTTTGCCAGATGTGCCTCGAGCAGGAGCGCTCGCGCGCGCGCAGCCGGGCGGTCCTCACCACCACCGGCAAGAATCAAAAGGGCATCGTCGCGCGGGTGACCGGACGGATCGCCGATCTCGGCGGCGACATCCTCGACATCTCGCAGACGCTGGTCGGCGACTACTGCACCATGATCATCGTCGTCGACACCGCCAGCCTCGACGTGCCGTTCGCCTCGTTCAAAGAGACGCTCGAGGCCGAGATTCACGAGATGGGCCTTCAGTGCATGATGATGCACGAAGACGTGGTCTCGAGCCTGCACCGCATTTGAATTCATGATCTACGAATCCGACGAGCTGCGCGAAACGCTGCGGATGATCGAGGCCGAGCACCTCGACATTCGCGCGGTGACGATGGGGATCTCGCTCAGGGACTGTCCCACCGACGATCTGCAGCGCACCTGCGAGCGGGTCTACGAGAAGATCACCCGCTCGGCGGCGCGGCTGGTCTCGGTCGCCGCCGAGGTGCAGGGCGCATACGGCGTGCCGATCACCAACAAGCGGATCTCGGTCACGCCGATCGCGCTCGTCGGTGAGCCGAGCCGCGCGTCGAGCTACGTGCCGCTCGCCGAGACGCTCGATCGCGCGGGCGCCGAGCTTGGGATCGATTACGTCGCCGGCTTCTCCGCCCACGTCGAAAAGGGGATCACTCCCGGCGACGCGGTGCTGCTCGACTCGATCCCCGAGGCGCTGTCGACCACCCGCCGGGTCTGCTCGTCGGTGAACGTGGCCACCACCCGCGCCGGCATCAACATGGACGCGATCGCGCACATGGGCCGGATCATCAAGAACCTGGCCGAGCGCACCGCTGCCGAGGGCGGGATCGGCTGCGCCAAGCTGGTGGTGTTCGCCAACATCCCCGACGACAATCCGTTCGTCGCCGGCGCCCTCCACGGCATCGGCGAGGCCGACCGGGTGCTCAACGTCGGCGTCTCCGGCCCGGGCGTGGTGCTCTCGGCGATCAAGCGGCTGCGCGCGAGCGGCCGGCGCATCGATCTCGGCGACGTCGCCGAGACGGTCAAGCGAATGGCGTTCAAGGTGACCCGCGCCGGGGAGCTCATCGGCCGCGAGGTGGCGCGGCGCCTCGGCGACGGCGTGCGCTTCGGCATCGTCGATCTCTCGCTCGCGCCGACCCCGGCGATCGGCGACTCGGTGGCGGAGATCCTCGAGGCGCTCGGGCTCGAGCGCACCGGCGCGCCCGGCACCACCGCCGCGCTGGCGCTCATCACCGACGCGGTGAAAAAGGGCGGGGTGATGGCCTCCTCGTCGGTGGGCGGGCTGTCGGGCGCGTTCATCCCGGTCTCCGAAGATCACGGCATGATCGAAGCGGTCGAAGCCGGCGCGCTCTCGCTCGAGAAGCTGGAGGCGATGACCGCGGTCTGCTCGGTCGGCCTCGATATGGTGGCGGTGCCGGGCTGGACCACCGCCGAGACCTTGAGCGCGATCATCGCCGACGAGATCTCGATCGGCGTCGCCAACAACAAGACCACCGCGGTGCGGATCATCCCGGTGCCCGGCAAAGATGTCGGCGAGCGCGCGGTCTACGGCGGCCTGCTCGGCGAGGCGCCGGTGATGCCGGTGTCGCGCTTCTCCTCGGCCGAGTTCATCCGGCTCGGCGGGCGCATCCCGGCGCCGATCATCTCGCTGCGCAACTGAAGGAGCCCGCATGTCCAAGCTCGCCTCCACCCTCACGCTCGCCCTCACGCTCGCTTTGCCCTTCGCGTTCACCATCGCGCTCGGAGCGCCGCGCGCCGAGGCCGAGCCGCGCAAGGTCACCATCAAGGCGCCGCCCTTGCCGCCGTCGACCGAGGACCTGCTCATCGCGAGCCCGCAGCACGCCGCCTGGGTGCCGTCGGAGAAGCTGGGAATGCCGGCCGGCGCCGAGGTGGCGCTGATCGGCGCCGATCCGATCTCGACCGGCCCGACGATGTACCTGAAGGCGCGCGCCGGCTGGCACCTGCCTTCGCACTGGCACATCCACACCTCGTATCTCACGCTCGTGACCGGCCGGGTCACGCTCACCATCGACGGCAAGAAGCACGCGCTCGTCCCCGGCAGCTTCGTGGTGATTCCGAGCCGCGCCAAGCACGAGCTCACCTGCGCGCCCGGCGCCGAGTGTCTGCTCGTCGACCGCCGCTCGGGGCCGGTCGATCTTCACTGGGTCGGCGCTGCCAGGTAGGTCACACTCGATCGAGCTCTGATGAAGTCGGCCGCCGTCGCGCTCGCGCTCGCGCTCTTGTCCGCTTCCCCGGCGGGCGCGCGTGAATATCGCTACGTCACGCTCTCCGACGGCGGAAGCATTCGCTGCGGCGACGCGCCGGCCAACTGGCAAAAACCCGACGGCGATGAAACCGGCTTTGTCGCGCGGCAGCTCCAGCCCGATCGCGGCCCGCCCGGCGTCGCGCATCCGGCCGGGGGCGCTCAGGCCGAGCCGCCCGACGGCGGCGTGGGCTGC
>JANWLJ010000294.1 GCA_025450955.1 Polyangium sp. (in: bacteria)
CGCAAGCTCGCCGAGGGCGGGATGGCGGAGGTGTTCCTCGCCCGCCAGACCGGCATGGAGGGGTTCGAGAAGCTCGTCGTCGTCAAGCGCATCCTCCCCGCGCTGTCGAAAGAGACCGATTTCATCAAGATGTTCCTCAATGAAGCGCGGGTGGCGGCGCGCCTCAATCATCCGAACGTGGTGCAGATCTGGGATCTCGGCCGCATCGACGCGCTCTACTTCATCGCCATGGAGTACGTGCACGGCGAAGACCTGCGCGAGATCATCAAGACCGCCGCCGAGCACAAGCTCCGCCCGGCCGCGGGGCTGGTGTGCCGCATCCTCGCCGACACGCTGGCCGGCCTGCACTACGCGCACATTCGCACCGGCGCCGAGGGCAAGCCGCTCGGGCTGGTGCACCGCGACGTCTCGCCGCAAAACGTGCTCGTCACCTACGAAGGCGGCATCAAGCTGGTCGACTTCGGGATCGCCAAGGCGACCCGCGCCACCTCGGAGCAGACCCAGGCGGGCCTGTTCAAGGGCAAGTTCGCCTATATGTCCCCCGAGCAGTCGCGCGGCCAGCCGATCGATGCGCGCTCCGACGTGTTCTCCGTCGGCATCCTCATGTGGGAGCTGCTCACCTGGCGGCGGCTGTTCAAGCGCCCGTCGGAGATGGCGACTTTGATCGCGGTCGGCGAGGACGAGATTCCGCCGGTGCGATCGATCGATCCGAGCGTCCCGCCCGAGCTCGAGCGGATCGTGATGCGCGCGCTCGAGCGCCCGCTCGCCAAACGCTACGGGAGCGCGCTCGAGATGCGCGCCGACCTCGAGGCGCTCATTCGCGCCGAGCGCTGGGAGGCCGACGCGATGGCGCTCGGGCACTACCTGCACCAGCTCTTCGCCGAGAAGATCGAGGCGCAAGCGTCCGATATGCGCGCCGCCGGCGTCGGCTCGATCGATGACTTTCTGCTCTCCGTCGACGAGAGCACCCAGATCAGCTGGATGGAGCCGCCCGGCGCGCACAAGAGCTCGTCGCTCGAGCTGCCCGCCGCCGACGAGCCGCCGCTCGCCTTCGCCGAGACCAGCGGCCGGGGCGCGCCCGAGGGTCCGCGGCCATCGCCACCAGCGCCCGCCGCCCCGGCCGCCAAAGATCGCAGCTCGCCGATGATCAAGCTGCCCGCCTCGCTGCCGACCACGCCGATGGCGGTGGCGGTCGCGCCCGCCGACGAGCTGCCCTCCCAAGCGACGATGATCGTGCCGCCATCGCCGCCGCCAACTTTCTCGCCGCCCGAGGCGACGATCAACGACACCGTTCGGCACCCCGCGTTCGACAACGACACCGCGCCGCGCACCGCCATCGATTTACGGTCGGGGCTGAGCCAGCGGCTGCGGCGCATCCTGGTGATCGGCTCGGCAGCGACGGTGGTGGCGGCGATCGGGCTGACCGTCGCCTTCTGGCCGACCGCGCCGGTGCCGACCGTCCCATCGGTGCCGCTCGCCGACACCCAGCTGCCGTCGGCCGCGCCCAAGCCCGCCACCCTGGTCATCACCACCGACGCGCCGGCGGTGATCTCGGTCGACGGCACCGCCGCGCCGCTCGGCCGCTCCTCCACGGTGCAGGTCAAGGCCGGCGTCGAGCACGTGGTCACCGTGCGCCGCCCCGGCCACTCGCTCCACACCGTCCACGTCCCGATCCTCGGCCCGGGCGAGCAGCTCCCGCTCCAGGTTCAGGTCCGCTGAACTTCCGCAGTGCCGCCCGGTCTTTCGCGCTTGACATTGGTCCAACCAATCGGCTATGCCGTCGCCGAACTGGTTGGACCACTGGAGGAAGCCATGTTGTCAGCGCGCTCGATCTCGATCTTCGCCATTCTGCTCGCCGCCTGCGGCGGCACTCCGTCGACCGCGCGGTCCGGCACGCCGTCAAACGGCGGCACACCGCCCGCCGGGGAGATGTCGAGCGGCGGGTTTACCCTCTCCGTGACCAGCGCACAATGGGAAGCAGCGCTCCAGAACGAGCGCCCGCCGAGCGGTCGCACCTACGCCGAGCTGAATATCTCGCTGTCCAACAATTCGGCGTCGCCAATCCTCGCCTCGGCGCCGCTGTTCTCGGTGCTCACCACGTCGTCGATCGAAGTGCCGACCAGCCCTGCGACCGGCCTGGCGGACTCGCCGTGCACCGATCTTTCGGTCGCCAAAGGGGGCACGCTCGCCTGCTCGCTCGTCTTCGAAGTTCCGACCGGAGACACGCCGGCCGAGCTGGTTTACGACGACCACATGGGACACTCGGCGAAGGCGCCGATCGCGATCGTGACCGTCGATGCCTGCTCCCGCTTTCGCGGCTGGACCCGCCTCAACACCTCCGAGTGCGTGTCTTGTTTTGGATCCTCCGGCTGTCCTAAGGAGACCGCGTGCACCAGCAGCGAGCTCAACTGTGTGGAGGCGGATGGCGCCGGCGATCCCTGCAGCACGGTGACCACCTGCGGGCTTTCGCAGATGTGCGCCGATCAGCTCAAAGCGGCGCTTCAGTGTCAGGTCGCCGCGTGCGACGCGAGCTGCTCGTAGCGGCTACTCGCCGGCTTTTTTTTTCGCCGCTTCCCTCGCGGCGCGGCGGGCGGCTTTGGCTTTGTCGCGCTCGGCGCGCGCGGCCAGCTCGTCGCGCGCGGCGCGGCCGCCGAAGATGAAGCCGACCACGAAGCCGATCAGGAGCACGAACGGGATGTAGATGAAGTGGGCGGTGGTGGGAACCGGGAAGCTCACGCGCTCATCCGTTCTTGGCTTCCAGCTTGCGCTGAAGCTCGCGCATCTCCGCCTCGACGCGGCGCGAGCGCGCCACCACCGAGGCGACGTAGACCGCCAGCGCGGCGAAGATGAAGCCGTAGGCCGCCGCGACCAGCCGATTGGCGGGGATGGTCTCGCCGGGCTGCATCATCGCGCCCGAGACCGGCACGAATCCTTCGGCGTCGGGCTTGGGCTGAGCGGCGAACGCCGGCGCGCCGAGAAAAAATAGAATCGCGAGCAGAGCTAGAAGTCGCTTCATGATCACTCGTCCAGTTGGTCCTCGGCCGCCAGGTGCAGGGCGTCGAGGCGCGACCGCGCGCGCTCGAGCGAAAGGCGCAGCTCGAGCAGCACGAAAAAGAGCACGGTGAAGGTGGCGAACGCGGTCCAAAACGGTCCCTGCATCGCGGGATCGAGCGTCTTGACCACCGTGGTCTTGGGGTGAATGGTGCGCCAGATCGAAACCGAGAGATAAATGAGCGGCACGTCGGCGGCGCCGAACAGCGCGAGCCCGGCGGCGAGCTTCTTCGCGCCCGGGCCGCCGTACTTTCGCGCGAACAGGTAGGCGACGAAGATCATCCACATGAGGAGCGTGGTGGTCAGGCGCACGTCCCACTGCCACCAGGTGCCCCACGCCTTGCGCGCCCACAACGGGCCGGTGACCAGCACGCACAGGCCGAACAGCACCGTCAGCTCGCCGGCGGCGGCGGCGACGCGATCGCCCGCTTCGGAGCCCGTGAACAGATAGGCCGCCGAGCCGCCGGCGCAGACGAACGCGGCGAGGACGCAGACCCACGCCGACGGCACATGATAATAAAATATCTTTTGTACCAATCCCATGGTCGCTTCGCGCGGCGCGGCGACGATGAGCTGCGGCGCGACGATGAGCCCGATCGCGCTCAGGAGAACGGCGGCGAAGAACCACAGCCTCGGTTTCACGAATCTCCTCGCATGATCGGATCGAACACCCACAGACCAAGGGTGATGAAGATCGCGTCGAACACCACCAGAAACTTGAGCCACCAGATCGCGGTGGCGAGCCCCTCGGGCTGACCGACGAGCAGCGCCACCGAGCCGCGGGTGCCGGCGATCAGGATCGGCACCACGATCGGATAGGTGAGAAGCGGCAGGAGCACGTCGCGCGAGCGGGCGCGGCCGAGCGACGCGCCGAACAGCGCCGCCACCGCCGCGAAGCCGAAGGTGCCGAGGCCAAGCAGCGCGCACAAGGGCAGGAGGTGCTCGGTGAGCGAGACCCCGAACAGGAGCGAGAGCAGGGTCGCGCTCACCGCCTCGACGAGCAGCATGAGGAGCGAGATCGCCACCAGCTTGGAGAGATAGATCGCGGCGCGCGGCATCGGCGAGAGCAAGAGCGCGCGCATGGTGTCGCCCTCCCGCTCGCGCTCGAACGCGCGGCCGATCCCGAGCGTGCCGGCGAGCGCCATCGCGACCCACAGGACGCCGGCCGAGACGTCCACCGACGGCCGCTCGCCGCCGAGGAACGCGAAGGCGAACACCAGGATCACGATCGCGGCGAAGAACACCGTCGCGTAGACCAGCTCCTTGGCGCGCAGCTCGACCACCACGTCTTTCCACAGGAGCAGCGCAGCCTGGCGCACGAGGGTCATGCCGACCTCAAAGCTACCAAGCGCCACCGGGCCGCGCAAACATCAGCGCGGCGCCGCCCGGCGATAGACGTCGGCGAGCTCGGCGCCCGACCGATTCGGCACCGGCTCATCGAGCGCCAGCTTGCCGCGCGCCAGCACCACCACCCGATCGACCAGCCCGGCCACCGCCTCGAAGTCGTGGGTGACGATGAGCAAGAGCGCGCCGCGCGCCCGCTCCTCGGCGAGCAGAGCGCCCAGCCGCTCGACGCCCGCGCGATCGAGACCGGTGAACGGCTCGTCGGCGAGGAGGAGCCGAGGCTGGTGCACGAGCGCGCGCGCCACCGCCAGCCTTTGCATCATCCCGCGCGAGTAGGTGCGCGCCGCGCGATCGGCCGCTTCGTCCGAGAGCCCGACCCGTTCGAGCAGCGCCCCGGCGCGCGCCCGCGGCTGATCCACGCCGTAGAGCCGGGCGAAGAACTCGACGTTCTCGCGACCGGTCAAGTCGCCGTAGCAGAAGCTGTCGTGGGCGATGACGCCGATCGCGCGCCGCACCTCTGCTTCTTCGAGCTCGCCGTCGCCGAAGCGCACTTCGCCGCGCGAGGGCGCGATCAGCGTCGAGAGAATTCCGACCAGGGTGGTCTTGCCGGCGCCGTTCGGTCCGAGAAGCGCGGTCGCCTCACCCGCCCGAAGCGTGAGATCCACGTCGCTGAGCGCGCGCTTGTGCCCGTAGACCCGAGACACCTTGCGCGCCTCGACGCGGTCGAAAATCAGGCACTCACCTCGTCGATCTCTTTGTAAAGCTTGGCGAGCTTGTCGGCGAGCTCGTCGCGGCGCTTGTGCCGTTTGGCGTCGCCATCGCCTTTGGCGTCGAGCGCGGCGAGCTCCTCGAGCAGGTGATCGCGCCGCTTCTCGAGCGCCTCGCGCGGCGAGACCGCGAGCGGCGCGCCGCCAAAAGCGTAGATGCCGAAGCCGACGAACAGGAGCAGCGTCACCGCCGCGGCCAGGTTGCGCCAGATCGGATTGGTGTGCGGCAGCCCGTTCATCGTCAAATGGACCGTGCCGCCCGCGGCCACGCCCTGGCCGCGATAGAGCATCAGCTTGCGCCCCTGCACCTCGCGCTCCTCCGAGGTGAAATTCAGCCCGGCTCCGTCGACCGACATGCCGTCGATCTTCTCGGTCACCACATTCACCTCGGTGAACGGGATCGGCGCCGGCTGCTCGAGCTCGATCGAGTCGCTCTTGTAGGCGATCACGAACATCACCTGCAGCTCGGTGTCGCCCGGCTTGAGCGGGCCCTTCCACACCGCCTCGTGGCCGGTCACCGAAAAGGTCGGCGGCGACTGCGGCCCGACCGTCGCCGAGAGCGCATTCGACGGCAGCGGAATGTGCAGCCCGCCCGGCCCGGCGTCGAACGCGTCGACCCCGAGGTTTTGCAAGCGCAGCACCTCGACCACCTGCACCGCGTCGTCCGAGACGTCGAGGATGAAGTGCGAGCCCTCGCCGATCTGGAGCATCTTCAAATCTTTGGAAACCGGCCGCACCTCGATCACCACCCGCTCGCCCATGTTCTCGACGAGCCGGAACGGCTTGCCGGCGTAGCGCTCCTTGTCCTTGAGCACCTCGGGCAGATAGCCGTCCTCGGGCTTGTGGCTCAAGTTGTCGAAGCGCGCCTCGCCCTTGTCGTCGGTGGTGGCTTTGAGCTCGACCACCTGGTTCTCGCCTTTGCGCGCGTGGCCGATCACCACCTGCACCGAGGTGAGCGGCTTGCCGTCGCCGTCCTGCGCCTTGACCACCACCGTCCCCGGCGGCAACGACTTGTCGGGCCGGCCGGCGCCGTCGGGCGTGCCGAGCGGCAGCGGAAAGACCAGCATCAGCCGCACGCCGGTCTGCGGCGGCATCTCGATCGACTGCGAGGGGAGGGTGGTGCCGTCGTCGGTGGCGCGCGCCACGTACGGCCCGGCGCCGAGCCCGCTGAAGGTCGCGCGACCGTCGCCGTCGGTGTCGGTCTTCTGCACGTGGCCGGACTCATCGCTGAGCTCGACGGGGTGGTGCAGGATCTTCTTGTCGAAGGATCCGTGAATGAGCAGCACCGTCACCGTGCCCGCCGGCACCGCCGGATCGGGCCGGGGCATGCCCGACATCCGCGAGGGATCGATCATCATCGGCTGCGCCACTGCCGCGCCGCCGAAGCAGAGGAGCGCCGCTACCACCAGCCGCTTCATCGCGCCGCCTCCGCGGCGTCGAACCGGTGGCCGCACTTTTTGCAAAAGACCGCGTCGGGATCGTTTTCGGTCGCGCAGGTGGGACAGCTCGGCCGCTCCATTTTCGTCGCGAGGCTCGTCTCGGCTTTCGCCTCGAGCTTGCTCGCGGGCGCGGCTTCGGCTTTTTGCGCGCCGCGCGCCTCGAGCCGGCTCTTGACGTCGCGCTCGACCAGCACGCGATAGTCGACGTCGCCGGCCGAGAGATCGAGCTGCCGCATCACCCGCACCGCGCGCGCGCGATAGTTGCCGCCGATCTCCTGATAGTCGGCGTCGGAGAGCTTGCCCATTTCGTGATCGAACTCGATCTCCTTGAGCGCCTTCATCAGCGCCTGCTTCTCCCGCTCGAGCTCTTTTTTGCGTTTGCCCGACGCGCGCTCGACCTCGCCCGCCGCCGGCTCTTTGGCGAGCGCGTGGGCGGTGCGGAACAGCATCCACAACACCCACGAGAGCGCGAGCGTGGTGAGCACCAGGAAGATCGCCGAGGCGGTCATCCGTCCGAGCGACATCCAAGCGTAGACGCCGACGGCGGCCGCCACCACCACGCTTGCCAGAGGATAGAGGAGTCGTTTCACGGTTCGCTAGTCGAGGTCGTCGAGCTCGTCATCGAGCCGCGCCTCGTAGTCGTCCTTCTCCGTCGCCGACGGCGCGTCCACGCCGACCGCCGCCACCGCCCGCCGGGTGTCGATCCCGCGCCGGGTCCACTTGCGCGCGAACACCATCAGCAGCCCCGCCGCGCCGAACAGCGCGCCGAGCGGCAGCACCCACGCCAGCCGGTTGAAGCCCTTGTCGAGCGGCTCCACCAACCACTCTTCGCCGTAGTGCGATGCCACATACTGAATCACCTGGTCCGGAGTCTTTCCCGAGTCGAGCAGCTTTTGAACCTCGGCGCGATAACCGGGCGCCGAGCCGCAGTTACAGTTCGCTAGCACGTCGGTGCAGGTGCCGCAGCGACAGCGAATGTCTTCGAACAGCTTTTTTTCGGTGCTACTTCGCGCCTGGTGCAGATCCATGTCCTTGGCTTGCGGCATGTGCCCCTGGGCGTGCGCCACCCCGCCGAGCAGACAGAGACATAAGATGATCGCGGTCGCCGCCGCCTTGCCGCCGCCCTTGGCCGCGCTTCCGGCGAGCTGATAGGCGCGATCGGGCATGAACGCGATCGCGGTGCCGAGCGCGAGCAGCAAAAAGCCGATCCAGATCCAATTGACGAGCGGGTTGATCACCACCTTGATGTTGGCCAGATTCCCGTCGGTGCCGTTGAGGATCAGATAGAGATCCTCCTTCGGCATCTTGTGGATGTCGACCTCGGTGGTCGGCTCGTCCTCGTGGCCGCGATAGATCCATTTCGCGGGCGCCATCTTGGCGAACTCTTTTCCGCCCTTGAACACGGTCATCGCCGCCGCGGTCATGTCCTTCTGCGCGTCGACCTCGTGCTCGATCCCGTCGTAGCGGACGGTGTAGCCGCCGAGCGTGATGCTCTGTCCCTTCTCGAGCGTGGCCTCGCTCTCCTGCTTGTAGGCGTTGCCGGCGAAGCCGACGAACATCAGCACGATCGCGACGTGAACCAGATAGCCGCCGTAGCGCCGCTTGCCGCGCGCCACCAGCCCGATGAGCGAGGTGAAGAAGTCGAGCTTGGTGTGCGACTGCCGCACCCGCGTGCCGCGATAGAACTCCTGGCCGATGGTGGCGAGCACGAACCCGCACAGCCCGAAGCAGATGATCGCCAGCGGCAGGTGGATGTGGTCGTTGAACATCGGCGACTCGACCCGCATATTGGGAAACATCGCGAGCACGCCGCCGGTCACCAGCCCCGCCAGCGACGGGAAGAGGAACTGCTGCTTCAAGTTTTCGATCGACGCCTTGCGCCAGGCGATGA
>JANWLJ010000295.1 GCA_025450955.1 Polyangium sp. (in: bacteria)
CGCCATCACCGCCATCGTCGAGCCCCAGTAGCCGAGGCCGATCGCGAACCAGCGGCCCCAGAACCACTCGGCCGCCACCGCGAAGAAGGCGACCGAGTAGATCATCGTCATGCCGATGAACAGCGGCAGCCACTCGGGCAGCTCGGTGCGCGCCGAGAGGCTGATCATGAAGAACAGCGTGGTGTAAAAGCCGAGGCAGAGGAGCGAGATCGCCTTGCGCTCGCCCACCCACCCGACGCTCCCGAGCCGACTGAGCCCGAGCCGATCCAGACCTGGCAGCTTCATGATCGTTCTCCGTGTGCCGCGCGCCCGAAGGCGCCTGTCTACAGTATACGCGCGCTCGCGACCGATCGCCCGCTCGCGCCACGCGAAACCGGGATCGGCGAGCCCGAGCTCTCAGAATTCTGAGGCGCCGCCCGGCCGTCACCGTCGGTCGAGCGGCGGGGTCTCGCGCAGTTAGCCGCGCGCGAGCCCGTGGCACAGCCGCTGCACAAGCGAGCTTCCACTGGCTTAGCGAGCGGAGGAATTCATGGGAACGGATCGATTGTCATGGCTCGTCGTCTCGCTCTTCGGGCTCTCGCTCGCGCTCTTCACCTTCGGCTGCGCGGGCAAGCCCTGCCAGACCTCGAGCCAGTGCGGCGCCTCCGAGGTGTGCGCGAGCGAGCGCTGCCAGGCGCTGTCGTGCTCGAGCGACGCGACCTGGTTCGCGATCGATCCCTCGACGGGACAGTGCCGGCCGCTGCCGGCGTGCGGCAACCGCGACGACGTGCGCGGCTGGAAGAGCTGCACCGATCCCTGTCAGAGTGAAAAAGAAAATAGCTGCATCGCCGACCCGCGCTGCCAGCCGGTCTTCTCGTCGACCGAGACGGGCGCGCAGCTCCCCTGCGCCGAGGCGGGCGCGGGCGCAAACGGCACGCCACCGTCGGGCGGCGACTTCGGCGGCTGCGGCAACGGCGGCGATCGCACCTTCGTCGGGTGCCGCGCCAATCCGCTGCCGGTCGATCCGTGTCAGGGGCTGAGCCAGACCGATTGCCAGAACGATCCGCGCTGCGTCGCCGAATCGGTGTCGCCGCCGGTGTGCAACTGCCCCGCGAATTCCGCCTGCACCTGCCCCGACACCGGGTCGGGCGGCGTCGAGTGCCGCGTCAAGACGTGCAGCGACTACACCAGCGCGAGCGACTGCACCTCCCATCCCGAGTGCGAGCTGCTCGGCAGCGCCGAAGGTGATCCGCCGGGCGCGCCCACTCCCCAGCCCGCACCGCTCGGAACCGCGTCGACCCCCGATCAGCCGATCACCTGCGTGTCGCGCAGCGGCGGCTCGTGCGACGGGATGAACGAGTCGACCTGCCTTACGCACCCCGAGTGCCACCCGGTCGGCTCGTCGTGCTACTGCCCGGCGAACACCAGCTGCGGCTGCACGGGCGGCCACTTCTCCTTCTGCGAGCCCGACGACGGGCTGGCCCGCTGCGACGGCGACGCCGACTGCGCCGGCAACCAGCGCTGCTCGAACGACGACCCGAGCGATCTCGAGTGCGCGCCGCCCGTCGGCAGCGGCGGCAACATCGGCTTCGCCAGCGGCAGCACGGGACAGACCAGCTCGGGCTCGAGCTCGAGCGGAATCGAGCCGCTCTCCGATCCGGCCGGCACGCCGCCTTCTACCACCACCTGCGCCGGCGTCTGCGTGCCAAAGGGATGCCAGGGCTACGGCGAGAATCGCTGCAACGCCGATCCCACCTGCCAGCCGATCTACACGCTCGAGTGCTCGCCCTACGGCAACGCGAGCGGCGGCGCGCTCACCGGCTGCGGCGGCGTGGTTCCGGAAAACGGCGGAGCGATCCCGCCCGAGCCCGGCTGCGGCGCCTGCCAGCCGACCTTCACCGGCTGCGCCGACAGCGCGGTGATCGGCCCGTGCGACTCGGGCAAGAGCGTGCTCTTGCGCGACCCGACGGTGGTGGACGATCCGACCTACTCGTTCGCGAGCGTGATGACGCGCCTGTCGGGCCAGAGCGATCCGGGCGCGTTCGTGACCGCGTGGCTCGGCCAGATCGGCACTGACGTCACCGTCTCCGGACGCACGGTTCCCGCCCGCACCGCCGCGGGCGTGTTCCTGGCGCAGCTCCCGCATCGCGCCGACGGCACCTTCGACGTCGCCCAGCTCGGCTTTCAGCCGACCGCGCTCGCCAACCGCATCGATCTCGCCGGCCCGAACGACTGCGGCGAGGCGCGCATCACCTACGCGCTCGCCTCGGGCGCGACCGATCGCCAAGATCGCATGACGGTGATCGTCGAGCTCAAGCAGCCCGACGACGGCGCCCAGTGCGCCACCACCGCGCGCAAGTGGCTCGCGCTCTCGTCGCTCTCGGGCAGCGCGCTCGCCGACGGGGCGCGGGCGATCTACCTGCCGCTGCTTGCGCCGGCGCACCTCGGCCAGGTGCGCACCAACGAGTTCCTGGTCGGCGCCGCGACCGATCCGGCGCAGGCGACCGCGTGGCAGCTTCGCGAGTGGCACCTCGGCGCCGACGGCCTGCTCCACCTCGCGACGCTCGCGCAGGCGGTCGATCCGCAGCTCGCGCAGACCGACGCGTTCGCCACCTGGGCGACCGCGAACGCGAGCGCGATCCTGCGCGGCGGCGCGACCGTGCCGTCGAGCTTCCTCGCGCTCTCGGCCACCGAAGACGGCTCGCGCATTCAGCTCGCCGCCGATCCGACCGGCCAGATCTCGACCGCGCTCAACCAGCAGGGCTGCGCCGGCTGCCACACCACCGAGACCAACACCGCGTTCGCGCAGGTCGCCGAGCGGTTCGCCGGATCGGGGCGCGCCGAAATCTCCGAGTTCCTGCGCAACGAGCTGCCGCGCCGCTCGAACCATCTTTTGGTGGTCGCCGCCGGCCGCCTCGACGCGGTCGCCCGCAACGCGCCCAAGCCGGTTCATTGATGACAGTCGGCCGATAGGAGTAGTGTCGGGCATGCTCGAGGTGCCCGGCGCCCAGCTCTTTACCGTCGAGGTCGGCGACGGACCCGACCTCGCGGTGATGCTCCACGGCGGCCCCGGCGCTTCTCACGATTACCTTCGGCCGCAGCTCGATGCGCTCGGTGAGCCGGGGGTGCGGCGCCTCTTCTACTACGACCAGCGCGGCGGCGGCCGCTCGCCGCTCGCCCCGCACACGCCGCCCGGCACCTGGCAGGATCACGTCGCCGATCTGGAAGCGGTGCGGCTGCACCTCGGGCTCCATCGCCTGACGCTGGTCGGCTATTCCTGGGGCGGCCTGCTGGCGATGCTCTACGCGCTCGAGCACCCGTCGCACGTCGGCGCGCTGGCGCTCATCTCCCCTGCGCCCGCCACTTCCGCCGGCCACGCCGAGATGCGCGCGCGCCTCGCCGCCGCGCCCGAGCGTCCGGAGGTGCAAGCGTTCAAAGCGTCGCTCGATCTGCGCGACCGGCGCGCCCGCTTCGCGCTCGCGGTCGCCGGCTATTTCGTCGACCCGCGCCGCGCGCTCGAGCTCACGCCCTTTTTAGTTCAGCAGCGCGCCGAAGAGGCGGTGTGGCGCAGCCTCGGCGATTACGATCTGTTGCCGCGGCTGCGCGCCTTGAAGCTGCCCGCGATGGTGCTCCACGGCGACGGCGACGTCATCCCGCTCGCGAGCGCGTTCGCGATCGCGCAGGCGCTCTCGGCCGAGCTCGTCGAGCTGCCCGTCTGCGGCCACGTGCCCTATCTGGAAGCGCCCGAGCCGCTGTTCGCCGCGCTCCGGCGATTTCTCGCCTGAGATCTTCTCGCGCCAGCTCACGTCAGGAGATCGATTGCAGATGCCGGCGCGCAGACTGCGCCCGGAGACGCTCGTCCACTTCGGCGCGCGCGCGATCGAGCGCCGCGCGATCGCTGCAAGCGACTTGCGCGAGGGTGAGCCACAGCGAGGGCTCGTGCGGCAGCGCGCGCGCTTCGCGCCCGAGGAGATGCACCGAACGCTTGCGCCAGCCGGCGGCCTGTGGCGCGACCTGGAGCGACTCGCTCCACACCGCTCGGTCCGAGCCGAATGCGCTCACGTAGCCGTGCAAGAGCTCGAGCGGGCGCGGCGAGGCGGGCGGCGCGGCGGCGGCGGTCACCACCAACCGGACCCGCTGCGCATAGCGCCAAAGCGGCGCCTTTACCGCCGACCTCGCCACCCAGGCGACCGGCAGCGCCCGCTGGCCCGCGAGCGCGTCGAGGTGCGCGCGCACCAGCCTGACGCGCGCGTCGTCGGGCCCGAGCTCGCGCGGCCCGCCGATGCCGTTTTCGACCATGAGCGCGCGCGCCTTTTCGCCCTCACCGAGCGCGTGCCAGCTGCGATAGACCAGATACTCGGCGGCGTCGCGCAGCTCGCGCTCCGGCAGATCGCCCTTGCGGATCGCGTCGCCGGGGATGCGCTCGGGCGCGCCGGCGTCGAACAGGGTCTCGCACAGCTCGAGCGCGGCGGCGCGCTCGCCGAGCGCCCGCACGAGGAAGTCGAGATAAAGCGACGCCAGCGTCGGCAAATGCGCCAGGTGCAGCGCGGCCGCGAGCGCGCGCAGCGACGCTATCGTTCCCGGCCTCCTCGGTAGCGGGTCGCCGCGCCGCTGGAGCTCGGCGATCGCCGCCAGGTCGAAGTCGTGGACAGCCACCAGGAGCTCGACGGTGCTGGCCTGCTCGAGCTCCGCGCGTTTGGCGTAGCGAGCGATCAGCTGAGCGGCGGAGGTGCGGTGAAGATCGATCCCCGGCCGGCCTGGCGCGCTCCTGGCCGGGAACAGATCGGGCAGCGCGCCGAGGCAGGCGTTGAGCTCGCCCACCAGAGGATCGCCGAGCGGCAAGAGCGATCCGGAGAGCACGTCCCACGCGACCAGCGCGCGCTCGAGGCGGCGGGCCCCGAGCCAGCTGAGCACCGACGGGATGACCGCCGGATCGAGCCCGCGCCGCGCGAGCTGCCCAATCCGCTCGAGCGGATCGTCGCTCGGCGCTGCCCCAAGTCGCGCATCGGGCGGAACCTCCGGCTCGAAGATCGCCGGCTCGGGATAGCGCTCGACGGCGGCGGCGATCTGGCCGAGGCCGCGCTCGGCCGCTCGCTCGACCAACCCGCTCATCGGGCGGCGCTCCTGCCGAGCGGCGGCAGCACCAGCCGAAAGCGGCTGCCTCGCCCCGGCTCGCTGTCGACCACCACCCGGCCGCCGAGCTCGACCACGGTCTTGCGGGTGAGGTACAGCCCGAGGCCGCGCACCCGACCGCCTTTGGTCGAGAAAAATGGATCGAACAGGTGCGGCTTGGCCTCGTCGGAGACGCCGGGGCCGCTGTCGCTCACCTCGGCGAACCCCCAGCCGTCCTCGTCGGTGCCGGTGCGCGCCTCGATGCGCTGCCGCTCGGGATCGGGCGGCACCATCGCTTGCGCGGCGTTGAGCAGGAGATGGTAGAGCGCGTGGCCGAGCTCCTTCTCGGAGCCGAAGACGCGCGGCGGTTCGTCGAGCACCAGCTCCAGGCGCGCCGCCAGCCGCAGCTCGGGAAGCACGATCTCGATCGCGCGCGCGAAGGCGCGACGCAGATCGACGCTCTGCCGCGTCTCGGTGTCGACCCCGCCGTAGGTGGCCAGATAACGCGCGACCGCGGTCGCTCTCAGCGCTCCCGTGCGCGCCTGCTCGAGCGCGGCTTGCAGGCGCGGATCGTCGGCCAGCCCGGGCTTTTGCTGGGCCAGCCCCGCCAGCGCCTCTCCCAGTCGGGCAAACGGGCTCTTGGGCAGCGAGAGCGTGGGCGGGGCTCCGTCGAGCGCACCCGCGACCGCCGCGTCGACGGTGGCAAGATCCTGCGGATCGCGCAGCGCCAGGAGCGGGACCAGGCTCGCCGCGGCCTCGTGGGCGAGCTGAACCTCCCAGCGCTCCGGGCTCCACCAGTCGACGATCGCGAGATCCGGAAGCGGCCGCTGGGAGATGGCCGCGATCGCCTGGGCGGCGTCCCGGACCATGCGCACCTCCAGCCCGCGCGCCCGCAGGCGGGCCGCCAGCTGCGCGCGCCGCTCTGCATCGTCGTCGAGCAGCACCACGGTCCGCGCCCAACTCCCGGTCACGGCGCAATCATCTCCGATTTCACGCAACATTCTTGTACTAATTGCCGATAATCTAGTCACTCCTATGGAGCGCCTCTTCGATCAGGCTCTACCGGCAGTCGAACGGGCGCGGACCGCTCGGATACGCCGGCGGGACGAAGGTTTGGCGCAGCTGCAGCAAACCGGCGCGCCGCGCCAGCTTTGGGAGCTATTGCTCGACCACGGCGCCGACCCGGTGGTGCTGGCGGGCTTTTTGCGCGATGGGCTGCCGCCGGCCGAGCGGCGCCGGGCCTATCTCGCGCTGGTGCGCGACCTCGGCGTCTCCTTCGCGGGCGCGGTGTGGGAGCGGGCCTTCTCGTCGCTGCAATGGCTCGAGCGGCGGCCGTTCCCGGTGGCGGCCCGCGAGCTGGCGGAGGCGGCCCTCGGACGGCCGCTCGTCGGGATTCACGCGGTCACCGGCGAGCTGGTCGAGCTGGTCGCCGCGCGGCTGGCGACCCCCGCCTTCACGCTCGGCTCCGAGGTGTTCGTCTCGACGAACGCGCTCGGGTCTGAGGGCGGCGCGCGGGCGGTGTTGGTTCACGAAGCGCTGCACGCCGCGCAACAGGAGACGGCAGCGCCGAACGCCGATCCGCGACGCGCCGGCCGCGGCGCCGAAGACGAGGTGCACCGGATCCTGCGCGTCGCCGGTCCGCTCGGGGGGCCGGCTGCCGGCGACCGGATGCGACGCGAGCGGGTGCGGTCGCAAATGGCGGTGCGCGCGGCGCTCGGACGCGCCCCCAAGCTCACCGCCCGGCCCGCGCGGCTCGCCGCCTTCGAGCCCACAGACGCGCAAGCGCAAGGAATGAGCGACGCGCTCGCCGAAGGGCGCCGGCTCGCCGACGCGCTCGAGCGTCTGCTCGGCCGCGGCGCCGGCGCAAGCGAGCTCAAGGCGGTGCTCGGGCCGCTCGACTCGAACGAGGCGGTCCGCGCGCGCAGGGTGGCGCTTCAGCTCCTGGCCGGGCGA
>JANWLJ010000296.1 GCA_025450955.1 Polyangium sp. (in: bacteria)
GTGCCGTTTACGTCATAGACCGGGGTTGCGGCGCCGCCGCTCGCGCCGTCGGAGACGGTGCCGTCGTAGAGCTTGTGGTCGGTGCCGGTGAAGAGCGCGTGAAGCGCGCCGGCCACCTCGATCGCCGTCGGTGAAAGCGCGGTGAGAAAGCTGGTCTGCGCCACCGCCGCGCTCCATCCGCCGGCGCCCAGATGGCTGTGATAGAGGCGCTGATCGTTGTTGATCCCGCCTTTGAAGATCAGATCGGCGCCGCTATTGCCGGCAGCGAGCGCGGGACGGTTCGAGGTGGAGGCGGCGGCAAACGGCGCGGCGAGCGGACGGAACCCTTGCAGGCACGGCTCGAAGCTCGCTTGCAGAAGCGCGTTGTCGCTCTGGCGCGCGGCGATGAGCGGCTCGGCCGGCGAGCCCGCCGCGATGATCGAGACCTCGGCCAAGGTCGACGAGCCGCTCGCGCCGAGCGCGCTCCAGCCGCCTGACGGCTGGAAGGCGGCCGCGTAGAGCGTCCCGCCCGTCGAGACCCCGGCGAGATAGAGCCGTCCGCCCGCGCCGGCGTCGCCGGACGGCCCGAGATCGCAGACGAGCGGCGCGAGATCGGGCCCGAGATCGATCGCGAGGTCGGCCCCTGCCATATCGCCCTCGGAGACCGACATATCCATAGGGTGGTCGCCCGCGCTAAAGTCGCGCACCGGGAAGTCCGGCATCGCGAGCTGTGGCCCGCACCCGAAAGCCAGCATCGCCCAAAGAGCCAAACCTGCACGCCTCATGAAGCGGAATCTAAAGGAAGAGCGATTCGCAACGCAAGCCTGAGTTACGTTTTAGCGCTGAGCGCGCTCTTTACCGTCGCTGTCCGGCCGGCGTGGGCCGACGCGCGTTGCGCCCCGATCGCCGGCGGCGGCGCTCGCCTCGGCGCGGTCGACGCGCACCTGCGCCTTCAGTTCGTCGACCGCGCGCTCCGTCACGGCGCCCGCCGCGCCCGCCAGTGGGCCTGGAGCTGGGCCGGCATCTACTCGGGCCTGACCACCTACAATTTGATCCGGCTCGACGGCGCCGACTCGGCCGGGCGCATCGACGATCTGGTGGGCGCCTCGGCGTCGGCCGTCGGGCTGTTGGCGCTCACCATCAAACCGCTCAAGGTGATGAGCGATCAGCGCCGGCTCGAGCGGCGCCTGCGGCTCGCGCGCCCCGACGAGGATGTGTGCGCGCAGCTCGCCTACGCCGAGCAGCTCCTCGTGCGCGACGCCGCCTCGGAGAAGCTCGGGGTCGGCGCGCTCACCCAGGCCGGCAGCTTCGCCTTCAACCTCGGGGTGTCGCTCCTGCTCGGGCTTGGCTTCGGCCACTGGTCGCAGGCGGCGCTGACCGGGCTCATCGGCATCGGCGTCGGCGAGCTGCAGATCATCACCCAACCCACCGACGTGGTCGACGCGCTCGCGCGCTATCAGGGCGCCGACCTCGGCCCGTCTACCGGCTGGCTGCGCGGCTGGGCGCTCGCGCCGATCCTCGGCCGGGATCGCGCGGGATTCGCGCTCGCGATTTCGTTCTGATATGGTCCGACCGTGAGCGAAGAGGCTCATCCAAGTAACAACCGGGCGCATCTGCGCGTCCCGCTCTCGGTGGAAGTGAGTCTCGAGAGCGAGAACAACTTCTACACCGGCCTCACCGACAACATCAGCGAGGGCGGCGTGTTCGTCGCCACCCACACCCCGCCGCCGCGCGGCACCCACGTCGAATTCGAGCTGGTCCTCGGCGACGGCGCCCGCTTCCCGATCGAGGGCGAGGTCTGCTGGACCCGCGACGCGCGCGCGAGCTCCCCCGACGCGCCCGCCGGTTGCGGCATCCGCTGGCTGCGCATCTCCGACGCCGCGCTGCAAGCGGTGAGCGCCTTCATCCACGCCCGCGGCACCCTGTTCTACGACGACTGATCCGAGCAAGGGCGATGGCTGGCCTTTGGCTACGATGACATCGATGTCATCATTTCTCGGTGGCTCGCCAGATCCGATGCCGGCAGCGACGACGAGATGACGGCGCAAAACGCCGCGGCGACGCTTGCGGGACTCGGGGATTTTTCTCTGAGCGAGGCGTTCATCGGCGCGCTGCAGAAGGGCGTGCGGATGGTGGTGTTCCTGATCCTGCCGGCCATCGCCTGGGAAAACCTCGGCACCTACAGAGCGATGAAGAAGGGGCTCGCGGTCTTGCGCGCACACCTTCGTCTGGTTGGCGCGGGCTACGCGCTGACCTATGTGGCCGCGGCGATCGTGTTCATCCCGTCCTCGATCGTGTTTTTCTTGGGCACCGGTCGCCACGGTCACTCGCCGCTCATCCATTTCCCGAGCTACATCTGGGTGGCCACGATCATTTACATGGGCATGGCCTGGAGCTTCTCGCTGTATCTCGAGGAAATATTCATGGCGCAGCTCTACCTCTGGCAGATGAGCTGGCAGCGCGCGGTTCAACAGGCCGCCGCGGAGGGCAAGCCGGCGCCGGCGTTCCTCAGCGTTCCGCAGCCCCAGCTTCTGAAGAAATCGCCCGAGCTGTTTACCGATCTATCTCCCGCCGGCCAGTCTGCCGGAGGGTGAAACGGGAGGCGGGGCTCGCGGAGCCTCGGGTTGAATCCGACATTGGAGCTACGTGTCGAGCCGCGCCACCGGGCGCGTCGGCTGAAACAGCTCGATCGGATTGCCCGATGGATCTTCCACCAGGATCTGGTTGCCGCCGACCCCGACGACGATCTGGTTACGAAAGCGCGCGCCATGCGCGCGGAGCTCGGCGACCGTCGCTTCCAGATCCTCTACTTCAATGGCGAAGCGGTTCCAACCCCCGGGCTCCTGCTGCCGCCCGTCCGGCATGGGCGCACCGCCGCCCGCCGACGGGTTGGGCGCGCTCAAGACCAGCCGCAGCGGGCCGCGCTCCACCATCGCGAACGCCGGCGATGGGTGCATGACCTCGCTGAAGCCGAGCCGCTGGCAATAAAACGCGATCGCGGCGTCGACGTCGCGGACGATATACCGGACCTGCACCTTGGCCATGGGATCTCCTCGTCGCTGACGGCGAGTATACCTCTCGATGGACATCATCGGCGGGACGAGCGGCTTCACGTAGCCTCAGGGCCAACGATCTTGCCGAGGTTGCCCGAACGTTCCTTGACCCCGGAGAAGCGCTCATGGTCCCCTTCCGGAATGGACGTATTTTCGTTCCGTGACTGGTCGATTGCGTTCGCTCACCAAGGTCGCGGCGCTCCCGTGGTCCTGCTCCACAACGGCGGCACCTCGCACGCCATCTGGCGCGAGGTCATGCCGAAGCTCGCCGAACGTCACGAGGTGTTCGCGCTCGATCTGCTCGGCTACGGAGCCTCGTCGAAGCCCGGTACGAGCTACACGATGGACACGTACGTCGAGATACTCGCCGCGTTCATTGACGACCAGCGCCTCGCCCCAGTCGCCCTCGTAGGCAATTGCATGGGGAGCGCCATCTCGCTCACCTTCACCATGCGCCGCCCGCGTGACGTGCGCTCGCTCGTGCTCGTCAATCCGCTCACCGAAGCGACCTTCCTCGCCGGCCAAATCGGGACCATGTGGCGGTTCAAGAAGACGGCTCCGGGTCTGTCGGGGGCGATCTTCGGTCTCGTGGCGAACCTGGCATTGCCGCATTGGATCGGCAATCAAGCGGTCCGCTTCCAGCTCGGTAAGCGCGGGCGGGCTTCCGGCATTGCGCACCAGGATGAGCTGTGCGCCTGCTTCTCGACCAAGGCGCAGATGGAGTCGATGCTCGCCGTGCTCGACGACAACGCGAGCTATGCGGCGCTCGATCGGTTCACGCCCCCGAGAGACTTCCCGCCGATCGCGACGCTCTGGGGGCTCGACAACCGCGTCCTCTCGGCGAACGCCGGACGCAAGCTCAACGCGACGCTGCGCCCTTCGCGTGAGGCGTGGATCGCGGAAGCAGGGCACCTGCCGATGCTCGAAGCGCCCGAGGAGGTCGCGAAGTTCGTGCTCGAAGCGATCGACGCGCCCGCCGTGGGGGCAGAGGTGGTGGCCTGATGGGACCGTTCCCGAACGACCTGTTCGATCTCGCCACCATCGCGCTCGAGGTCGCGCGCACCGATCCCGATCGGGTCGCCGTCGTCGAACCCGCCGGACGCGACGCGAGCGGGGCGTGGCGCTATCGACGGCACACCTATCGCGAGCTGTCGCGCGACGCCGAGTCAGTCGCCCCGGGCCTTCGCGAGATCGGCATCGCGGAGGGGACGCGCACCATCTGCCTCGCGCCGCCGAGCTACGACATGTGCGTCGCGTCGCTCGCCCTGACGCGCGTCGGCGCGTTCACGGTGTGGATCGATCCGTCGGTCGGCTATCTCAATATGGGGGAGCGGCTGCGGCGCGTCGAGCCGGAGGCGTTCGTCGGGATCCCGCTCGCGCACCTCGGGCGGATGGTCTTCGCGTGGGGGCCGCGCTTCTTGCGCAAGGCGGTCGTCGTCGGCGGCTCCCTGCCGGGCGCCCACTCGCTCGCCTCGCTCAAGCGCCTTGCGCCCGAAAATCCGCAGCCCCCGAACGTCCGCCCCGAGGACCCGGCGAGCATTTTCTACACGACGGGCAGCACCGGGCCGGCGAAGCCGACGCTCTATCTCCACAAGAACCTGTCGGCGATGTACCGCCTCGTGCACCGCGTCTTCGGCTTCGACCACGAGCGCGAGCTGCCGGTGGACATGGCCGTCTTTCCTGCGTTCTTCACGATCCCGCTGAGCGCCGGCGGAACGATGGTCGTGCCGCCGATCGATTTTCGCCGGCAAACGCCAGGGAAAGCGAATCCGAGGGCGCTCATCGAGGTCATCAACGACACCGGCGTGCACTCCCTCTTCGGCTCGCCGATCCTGCTCGACAACATGGGGCGCTACGCCGTCGAGCGCGGGATCAAGACGCCCTCGTTGCATCACGTCATCGGCGGCGGCGCGCCGATGTACGAGAGCATGACGAAGGCGCTGCTCGAGACGATGGGGGACGGCGGCCATGTGTTCGCCGACTACGGCGCCACCGAGGTGCTCCCCGCGACCGAGATGAGCGGCCGAGATGCGCTCGCCGAGACGTTCGCAAAGACGGCGGCGGGCGAGGGGATCTGCGTCGGCAAGCCGTTTTCGGGGGTCGAGGTGAAGATCATCCGGATCGTCGAGGGGCCGATCGCGTCGGAAGAGCAGATCGAGGTGCTCCCGCCCGGTGAAATCGGCGAAATCGTCGCCAAGGGGGCGCACGTGAGCCCGGCGTACTACCGCGACGAGCCGAACACGACCAAGCACAAGATCGCCGCGAAAGACGGCGGCTTTTTCCACCGGATCGGCGACGCTGGGTACGCCGATCGCGACGGGCGTATCTGGTATCTCGGCCGGGTCGGGCAGCGGGTGAAGCTCGCGAACGGGTCGCTCTTTTCGCTGCAATGCGAGCCGATCTTCGACGCGCACCCGGATGTGCGGCGGAGCGGCCTGGTCGGCGTGCCCGGCAAAGGTGGCGAGGTCCCGGTCATTTGCGTCGAGGTCCGAACCGATCGCACCGTCGATCTCGAATCGCTCCACAAGCAGTTGCTCGAGCGCGCGGCGGCGAACCCGAGGTCCGCCTGCATCCGTCACGTGCTGTTCCCCGAGCGGCTCCCGGTCGATCCGCGGCACAACTCGAAGATCGAGCGGTCGAAGCTCGCCGCCTGGGCGAAAGAGCGGATCTCGACCGGGGAGAAGGCGCCGCTCGTGCCAGCGCCGAATGTAAAAGCGGCGTCGTGAAGCGGCGGCGGACGGGGCTCCGCGGCCGCCGGCGTTCGAAACGCCGCCTCGCTACATGTTCTTGATGAGGAGGTCGCCGAATTCGGAGCACTTGACCTCGCGGGCGCCGTCCATCAGGCGGGCGAAGTCGTAGGTGACGGTCTTGTCGGCGATGGTGCGCTCGAGCGAGCGGACGATCATCTCGGCAGCTTCGATCCAGCCGAGGTGCTCGAGCATCATCACGCCCGAGAGGATCACCGAGCCGGGGTTGACCTTGTCGAGGTCGGCGTACTTGGGCGCGGTGCCGTGGGTGGCTTCGAAGACCGCGTGGCCGGTCTGATAGTTGATGTTGCCGCCGGGCGCGATGCCGATGCCGCCCACCTGCGCGGCGAGCGCGTCGGAGA
>JANWLJ010000297.1 GCA_025450955.1 Polyangium sp. (in: bacteria)
CACCGTCGAGACCCATCGCGCCAACCTGATCCGCAAGCTCGGGATCAAGTCGCAGGCCGAGCTGGTCCGCTACGCGATTCGTCGCGGGCTCGTCACCGAATAGTCCGTATCGCTACGGAGAGAGCGCGGACCGCAGGGTGAAGACTGCGGGCTCCACTCGCTTTCGCTCGCGCGCGTAGCGGCAGCGCGGAAAACCGGCGCGCTCGGGGCGGCGCGCGCTTCGATTTCCGCCGCGCGCGGCCGGCAAGCGACTTGCTAAGAGTCGGTGAGCGGTCGTCGTCTTGTCAGCGAAGTCCGTATCCGTACGGATTTACCGTCGGGCGATCGCGGGCGAAAGTCGGCGCGCGACGTTCTTTTCTGCGACGAAGGAGCGAATGTTGAGACGAACCCCATGGGTGCTGGCCCTCGCGCTCCCGCTTTTCGCGGCGGGTGTGGCGCGCGCGCTGCCGCCGCCGGCCTGCGACAACAGCGACGGCGCCAACCTGATCGCCAATCCGATCTATATCCTCGCCGCCGATACCCAGGTGCCGATGCTGAAAGCGCTCGGCAAGCAGCTCCGCGCGCAGGCGGCGCCGGTTACGCTGGTCTATATCCCGTCGGGGTCGTGCACCAACCTCGCCAATATGTATCAGGGCAAGTACGTGGTGAGCGGCGCCGGCGGCGGGCCCTACTACATTCCGGCCGATCCTGCGTTCGACCCGGTGAGCTCGCCGGTGCCGAGCTGCGCCATTCCCGCCGGCGGGCTGCAGCCGGATCTGGCGATCTCGATCGTGTTTCCCGATCAGACCGACTGCCCGACCGCGGGCACCCGCCCGTCGACGATCGCAGCCTTCCCCGGGCCGGTGCAGGCGTTCGTGTTCGCGGTGCCGCGGATGAGCTCGCAGGTGGCGATCACCGCCGAGGAGGCCTACCTGGTGTTCGGCTTCGGCGCCAACGATCCGACCAAGCTGGTCGCGCCCTGGTCCGATCCCAATTTCCTCTATGGCCGCCCGGTCACCAAGGGCACCATGATCAGCATCGGCGCCAACATCGGGGTGCCGGCCGGCAAGTGGCAGCTCCTCGCCGCCAACAAGATCGATCAATCGTCGGTGATGGCGTCGACCTTGATCGGCCACAACGCCGACGGCAACGCCGACAAGTCGCTCGGCATCCTCGGCGCCGAGATCTACGATCAGTCGAGCAACCGCGCGATGCTCAAGTCGCTCGCGTTCCGCGCGTTCAAGCAGTACCACGCGTTCTGGCCCGACTCGACGCCGACCTCGTTCGACAAGCAGAACCTGCGCGACGGGCACTACACGCTGTGGTCGTACGTGCAGTACCTGGCCGCCGTCGACGGGAGCGGCGTGCCGTCCAAGCCGGCGGTCAAGAGCTTGATCGACCTGCTGGTTGGAAACGCGGTGACGACCAATCCACCGTTCGAGCCGCTCGACGTCGAGATCGCCAACGGGCTGGTGCCGGCCTGCGCGATGTCGGTCCAGCGCACGAGCGAGGGCGGAGATCTCTCATTGTATTCGGCGCCCGAGCCGTGCGGCTGCTACTACGACGCCAAGGTCCCGAGCGGCTCGACGACTTGCAGCGCCTGCACCGACTCGAGCACCTGCGGCACCGGCATGTGCCGCCACGGCTACTGCGAGGCGCGCTGATGAAATCGATGACGATGCGCAGCCTTCTCTCGATCCTGTTCGCGCTCCTGACCGCGCTGGCGATCGTGACCGCCGCCGCGTGCAGCGACGATGCGGGCGGTCAGATGGACCTCGGCGCCGCGCCCGATCTGGCCACCGGCGGCGGGGTGATGGACATGGGCTGCTTCATGAACCCGACCACCCACGTTCAGATCATCAACGCCTGCACCAGCGCGCAGAGCTATGACAAGACCCCGCCCTACCCCGCGGCGGCGCCGAACGGCGTGCTTCCGCCGCTGCCTTGATGGCGCGGCGCGCTCTGCTGCTCGCCGGCCTGCTGGCGCTCGCCACGCCGGCGCGCGCGCAACCGACCCCGCCGGCCTCCGCCGCCTCGTCGCCGCAAAATGATGCAAACGCATCAAAACCTGCCGCGTCCGATGATGCAGGTGCATCAAATTCCGCGGCCAAGAGCGGTGTCTCTTCTGATTCTGCGTCTCCAACTGGCGCGCCGGCACCCGGTGCGAGCGGCGATCCGGCTGCGCTTCGTCAGGCGGTCGACGCGCTTGGGCGCAAGGTCGACGACGCCGATCGCCAGATCGCCGCCCAGTCGAGCGAGCTGGCGCGGCTGCGGCGCGATCTCGACGCGGAGTCGGCGGCGCGGGCGCGCGCGGAAGAGGAGGCGCGCAAGCTGGCCGCGAGCGGGGCGCTGTTTCACCTTGGCCGGTTCGCGGTCTCACTCTCCGGATTTTTGCAGGCCGACGGCGTGCTCTACGATCAGGCCTCGCAGGACGAGATCAACTGGTCGACCGGGCAGCCGCTCAACGAGAGCCGGTTTCTCATCCGCCGCGGCCGGCTGCGGGTCGAGGCCGAGTACGGGATCGCCTCGGGGCTGATCGAATTCGACGCCAACACGGTCAACGGTCCGGTGGCGCGGATCTCCGCCGGGGAGGTCTCGGTCAAGTGGCCGGCCCACGATCCGAGCGCGCCGCCCTACGTGATGGCCTCGATCGGGCTGATGCGCATTCCGTTCGGCTTCGAGGTGCTGCAGAAGGATTACGTCCGGCTGTTCCTCGAGCGATCGAACGTGATGCGCGCGCTGTTTCCGGGCGAGTTCGATCTCGGCATCCGGGTGCAGGGCGGCTGGCGCTTTCTCCGCTATGCGATCGCGGCGATGAACGGCAATCCGGCCGGCGACTAGCAGTTCGCGCTGCGCGATCCCAACCAGAGCAAAGATCTGGTCGGGCGGGTCGGGATCGAGACCCGGCTGCTTTCTCGGCTCGGCCTCTCGGGCGGGATCTCCGGCGTCTACGGCACCGGCTTTTCGCAAGGCTCGGGGCCGACCAAGGACGTGATCGTCTGGCACGACACCAACCTCGACGGCCAGGTCGATCCCACCGAGCTCACCGCCCTGCCCGGCCGCCCTGCGGTCCCGTCGCAGACCTTCACCCGTTATGCGCTCGGCGGCGATCTGCAGGTCGCGCTCGACGTGCCGCGCCTCGGGGCGCTGCTCCTCTATGGCGAGGTGGTGTGGGCGACCAACCTCGATCGCGGCCTTCTGCCCGCCGACCCGGTCGGCGCTGGACGCGACCTGCGCGAATTCGGCTGGTACGCCGGCTTCACCCAGGAGCTGACCCGCTACGCGCTCGTCGGCGTGCGCTACGATCGCTACGATCCCGACTCGGACGCCCGCGATCAAGAGGGCGCCAATCTGGTGCCGAAGGATCTGACCTTCTCGACCCTGGCGGTGGCGGTGGCGGGCGGCTGGCCACCGTACGTGCGCTTCACCCTCGAGTACGACCACAACACCAACGCGCTCGGGCGCACCCCGTCCGGGATGGTGACCACCCTCGGGGCCGACGTGATCACCTTGCGCGGACAGGTGCGGTATTGATGCGCCCGCATCATCCCTCCGCGGGCAAAATGATGCGCTCGCATCATTCCTCCACCGCTAAAATGATGCACTTGCATCAAATGGCCGCGCTGCTCCTCCTCCTCGGCGGCTGCGGCGCGGCCTCCACCGATCCGGGGACCCGGGCCGAGCTGCAGATCGCCGGCGCGCAGTTCGTGCCTGGCGCGATGCCGGCCGATGAGAGCGGGCCGAAGGTGCGCCAGGCCAACGTGAGCAACTATCACGTGCTGCCCGGCGCGCACGACCAGCCGTTTCTCGGCACGCTCGACGCGGGCGCGACCGCGGTCGCGATCGGCCTCGCCGGCGATCGAGGCTACTGGGTGGTGGTGGCCGGCGTGCCCGACACGCTCACTCCGACCCTGCCCACCTTTCACGTGGTGATGGGCTTTGCCACCACGCTGCCGGCCGGCCCGGTCGAGCTCGACGCGCGCGCGGTCGACGCGGCCGGACGCTTCGGACCGCCGAGCACCACCGCGCTCACCGTCGACGCGGCGCCAATCCCCGACGGCAAGCTGGTGATCACGCTGCGCTGGGACACCGCGAGCGATCTCGATCTCCACGTGGTCGATCCTTCGGGCGTCGAGATCTGGGCGCGCAAGCCGAACGCCTATCGGCCGCCGCCGCCGCCGGCCCAGCCCGATCCCGACGGACCGAAGAACGCCGCGCAGCTCGACTTCGACTCGAACGCCGGCTGCGTGATCGACGGGCGCAACCAGGAGGACGTGATCTATCCGCTCGAGCCGGCGCCCGGCCGCTACACCGTGCGGGTCGACGCGTTCTCGCTGTGCGGGCAGAGCTACGCGAACTGGCGGGTGGAGGCGATCCACGACGGCCAGTCGATCGGGGCGGCGGCCGGGATCGCGAGTGACGCCGACACCCGCGGCGCACATGACGAGGGCGCGGGGCTGACCGCGCTCCAGCTCGACGTGCCGTGAGGCGATCGTGGCGTCGAAGGCCATCATCGCTTCGATCGTCCTCCACCTGCTGGTGGCGGTGGGGCTGGCGAGCATGTCGATCCGCCGGCGGTCGACGACGCCGGTCACCATCGAAGTGGTAGACGGCGCGGGGCGAAGATCGCACGCGCCGCCCGCCGCCCGCGCTCCCGCCGCCGCGATCGGCGCGGTCGCTTCGCTGCGCCCGACCTTTCACCGCGCACCGCCGGCGCCGGCGCGAGAGGCGCCGCGCCCGGCCGAGCCGCCCGCGCCTGCTTCTGCCGCCGCGCCGCTCGACACCGGCCTCACGCTCGGAAATGAAGCGGGCGCGGGCGACGGTGTGAGCCTGCCGCGGGCCGGGCCCAAGCGCGCCGCACCGCCGCATGCGCCGGCGCGGCCGCCCGCGGTGACCAAGAAGCGGATCGCCGAGCCGCTCCATCCCGCCGAGGAGGAGTGCCACGAAGCGCCGAGCAAGCCGGCCCCGCTCGCCCGCCCGATCGCGATCGAGTACACCCGAAAGGCGCAGGAGGACGGGGTCGAGGGGCGGCTGGTCCTGGCGATTACCGTCGGCGCGGACGGCGCGGTGTCGCAGGTGCAGGTGACCGCGCCGGTCGAGCCGTCGCTCGACGCGGCGGCGGTCGCGGCGGTCAAGACCTGGCGGTTCCAGCCCGCGCTCCGCTGCGGCAAACCGATCCCGGGCGGGGTCTACACCATCGCGCGGCGCTTCGAGCTGGGAGATTGATGCGATCGCATCATTCTCATCATCCTCATTTGATGCGCTTGCATCATTTCTGGGTGATGGCGCTCGCGCTCGCCTGCGCCCTGCCCGCCCGCGCCGAGCCCAAGCTGACCCGCTTGCCGCGCCTCCAGACCTTCGTCGAGGCGACCTATCCGCCGGCGGAGCAGGCGGCGGGCCGGGAGGCGACGGTGCTGCTCGCGATCGAGATCGGCGCGGACGGCAAGGTGACCCACGTTTCCGTGGCGCGCTCGGGGGGCGCCGACTTCGACGCGGCGGCGGTCGCCGCGGCGGCGCGCTTCGTCTTTCAGCCGGCGGAGGTCGACGGGGTGCCGGCGCCGGTGAAGATCACCTACCGCTACGCGTTCGTGATCAAGCACGAGACGGTCAAGGCGGCGCCGCAGGTGAACTTCGAGGGCGTGGTCCTCGATCGGTTCAAGAAGACGCCGATCGCCGGCGTCGCGGTGAAGGTGACCGATCTCGGGCGAAAGACGGTGACCGGCGCAGATGGGCGGTTCGCGTTCGTCGACCTGCCGATCGGCACGCACCGCATCGAGCTGAGCGCGCCCAAGCTGATCACGGTCTCGACCGAAGAGACGCTGGCGGAGGGCCGCAAGCGGACGGTCCGCTATCTCGTGGAGCCGAAGCTCGGCGGCGTCGACGAGGAGGAGGTGGTGCGCGCGCCGCGGATCAAGAAGGAGTCGGTCGAGACCACGATCCGCACCGAAGAGGCGCGGCGCGTGCCCGGCACCGAAGGCGACACGCTCAAGGTGGTGCAGAACCTGCCGGGCGTGGCGCGCGCGCAGCTCGGCTCGGGCCAGCTCATCGTCTGGGGCGCGGCGCCGGCCGACACCCGCGTCGACGTCGACGGCGTCGAGGTGCCGGCGCTCTATCACGTAGGTGGGCTGCGCTCGACGGTGAACGGCGAGCTGGTGCGCAGCGTCGAGCTCCTGCCCGGCGCATATGGCGCCGACTATGGGCGTGGGCTCGGCGGGCTGGTGCGGGTCGACACGCGTCCTTTGCCCGAGCGCGGGGTGCACGGCTACGTCGCGGCCGATGTGCTCGACGCCTCGGCGATGATCTCGGCGGCGATCGGCAAGCGGCTGCGGGTCGCGGTGGCGGCGCGCTACAGCTACCTCGACAAGCTCCTCGGCGGGATCATTTCGCCGAAGGTGAACGACTATTTTCCCATCCCGCGCTACGACGACTACCAGGCCAAGGCGACGCTCGCGCTTCGCCGCGGCGAGGAGCTGTCGGCGCTGTTTTTGGCCTCCGACGATCACCTGCGGCGCAGCTTGCCGTCGAGCGACCCGGCCGAGGTGCGCGCCGACGAGACCAACGGCTCGTGGTATCGGCTGATGCTTCGCTACACGCGCCTTTTGCCCGACGGTGCGAGCGTGGTCGCGACGCCATTTTTCGGCTACGACACCAGCCGCCAGTCGACGCGGTTCGGCGGCAGCCCGACGGAGCTCGACCTCGACTCCTGGCGCTACGGGCTGCGCGCCAGCTACCGCCGGCGGCTCGCGCGCCCGTTTACCCTCTCGGTCGGCGTCGATCTTCAGGGCACGCGCACCCACGTCGCGCGCTCCGGATCGATCACCTTGCCTCCGCGCGAAGGCGATCTCTACGTCTTCGGCCAGGCGCCGGGCGACGACGTCGCCGCCGACTCGTTCTCGACCCACATCGTCGACGCCGCGCCGTTCGTCTTCGGCGAGCTTCGGCTCGGGCCAGTCACCATTACGCCCGGGCTGCGCCTCGACGCCTTTCTGATCGCCGGCGATCACCTCTCGCCGGATGCTTCGGGCACGCCCGCGATCGGATTTCAGCGCCTCGCCTGGGCGCTCGATCCGCGGCTCACCGTGAGCTGGCGCGCGCACCGCCGCCTGACCCTGACCGCCGCGGTCGGGCTCTTTCACCAGGCGCCCGACCCGGTCGATCTGAGCGCGGTGTTCGGCAACCCGACGCTCGGCCTCGAGCGCGCGCTGCACCTCACCTTGGGCGCGGCGGTGCATCTCACCGGCACGCTCACCGCCGAGGTGGTCGGCTTCTACACGCAGCTCGACGGGCTGGTCACCCGCAGCCCGCTGCCGTCGCCGGAGCTGGCGCGCGCGCTCACGCAAGACGGCATCGGCCGCAGCTACGGCGGCCAGCTCCTTCTCCGTCAAGAGCTGTGGCGCGGCCTGTTCGGCTGGGTCAGCTATTCGCTCAGCCGCAGCGAACGGCGCGATCATCCCGGGCTGCCCTGGCGGCTGTTCGACTACGATCAGACCCACGTGCTCGCGGTGGTCGCGAGCTACGAGGTGCGCGGCTGGACCTTCGGCGCACGCTTCCGCCTCTCGACCGGCTTTCCCCGCACGCCGGTGACCGGGAGCTACTACGACGCGCGCGACGATCGCTATCAGCCGATCTTCGGGCAGCAGAATTCGATCCGGATCCCCACCTTCTATCAGCTCGATCTGCGGATCGATCGGCGCTTTGTCTGGTCCCGGGTCGCGCTCGATCTGTTCCTCGACGTGCAGAACGTGACCTATCAGCGCAATCCGGAAGAGGTCGTCTACAGCGAAGACTTCGCGCAGCGCGGCTACATCACCGGCCTGCCGACGCTGGCGGTGCTCGGGGTCCGGGTGGAGTGGTGATGATGCGAGCGCATCAAATGTCGTTGCGTAATATGATGCGGTTGCATCAAATTATGGTGCTGACCGCGCTGGCGGCGCTGGCCGGGTGCCAACCCGACTTCGGGCAGCCGCTCTCGCTCGTGACCGGGACCCGCATCCTGGCGGTGCGCGGTCAGCCGGCCGAGGCGGCGCCGGGCGCGCTGGTGAGCTTCGATGTGCTGGCGGCCTCGCCCGACGGCACCATCGCCGCCCCGCCGCTCTCGTGGGCGCTGTGCGATCAGCCAAAGCCGCTCACCGACAACAACGTGGTCGCGGACGCCTGCTTGGGCGCGCTCCCCGCGATCGGCGCGCCCGCGCCGACCACCATCACCCTGGTGCCCGACGACGCCTGCCGGCTGTTCGGCCCAGACACGCCGCCCTCGACGCCGGGCCAGCCGGCTTTGCGGCCGCGCGATCCCGACGCGACCGGCGGCTATTACCAGCCGATCCGCGCCACCTGGACGGGCACCGTCGCCTTCGGGCTCGAGCGCCTCCGCTGCAATCTGGCTGGCGCGTCGCTGGCGATCGCCGAGGAGTTTCAGATGCGCTACACCTCGAATCAGAATCCGCAGCTCACTCCGCTCCTCGCCGCCGACGAGGGGCAGCCGGTCGCGCTCGACGCGCTGCCGGCCGGCCGGAAGATCACCTTTACCGTCGGCTGGACCGCCGCTTCACCGGAGAGCTATCCGGTGCTCGATCCGGCGAGCCAGACGCTCGTCGATCACCGCGAGGCGATGCGGGTCTCCTGGTTCGCCACCTCCGGCGCATTCGCCGAGGAGCGCACCGGCCGCGACGAGACCGATCCGGCGCTCACCACCAGCGACGACTGGACCGCGCCCGCGAATCCCGGTCCGGCGCACCTCTGGGTGGTCTTGCGCGACAGCCGCGGCGGCGTCGACTTCGCCAGTTACCAGCTCACCGTCAAATAGCGGAGGAGGCTCGAACCCGACGTGGGCTGGCCGCTCGCAGCGCGGCCTCCTACTCGTCGCCTTTGGAGAGCATGCGATAGATCGTCGAGGCGTCGATGCCGAGGAGCTGGGCGGCGCGCAGCTTGTTGCCGCCGCTTTGCTCGAGCACCCACTCGACGTAGCGACGGGTCATCACCCGGAGCGGGACGATCTCGCTGGCCACCGACGCCATCGCCTCCGGCATCGGCTCGGGGAGCGCCTGCACCACGTCGCGCAGATCGATCCGCTTGCCGCGCGCGAGCAGGAGCAGCCGCTCGACGGTGTTCTTCAGCTCGCGGACGTTGCCGGGCCAGGGCAGCTCGATCAGGCGGCGGAGCGCGTCGGGGCTCAGCTCGCGGCGCGGCACCTCCGGCTCGGCCTCGAAGTAGCGGGTAGTGAAGTGCTTGATGAGGAGCGGAATGTCCTCGCGCCGCGCGCGCAAGGGCGGCAGGTGGACCGGGATCACGTGCAGCCGATAGTAGAGATCTTCGCGGAAGCGCTTCTCCTGCACCGCGCGCGCGAGGTCGCGGTTGGTGGCGGCGACGATCCGCACGTCGATCTTGCGCTCGGGCCCGCCGCCGAGCGGCCGCACCGCGCCGGTCTCGAGCGCGCGCAGCAGCTTGACCTGGAGCGGATAGGGGATCTCGCCCACCTCGTCGAGAAACAGGGTCCCGGCGTCGGCTTCGACGAACAGCCCCTTTTTGGCCTCGACCGCGCCGGTGAAGGCGCCGCGCGCGTGGCCGAACAGCACCCTCTCGAGCAGCGTGTCGGCGATCGCCGCGCAGTTGATCGCCACGAACGGGCCGCGGGCGCGCGCGCGGCCGGACTGTAAGGCGCGCCCCCCCACAACCATGGCGGGGCCCCCCGCGCCCGGGAGTGGGACCCGCGGGGGGGTCGGG
>JANWLJ010000298.1 GCA_025450955.1 Polyangium sp. (in: bacteria)
AGATCGAAATCTTGAAGCTGGTGGGCGCGACCGATGGGTTCGTCAAAGGGCCGTTTCTCGTCGAGGGCGCGCTGCAAGGCCTGTTCGGGACCGCGCTCGCCTGCGGTCTTTTGTATGGGCTCTATCGGCTCGCGGCGCCGCACGTGACCGCGCTCCTCGGCGGGCTGCTCGCGGCCGCGCCGCTGGCGTTTTTTCCGCCGCTCGAGCTCGGGCTCGCGCTCGCGGCCGGCGCGCTCATCGGGCTCTCGGGCTCGGCGCTCGCGGTCGGGCGCTATCTCGACGTCAAGGCATGAGACGGCTCCTCCTCGTCGGCCTCGCGCTCCTCATCGCCGGCGCGGCGCAGGCGGGGCGACCGCCCGAGGCGCTGCTCCAGGATCGCAGCGCGGCCGAGGCCGAGGTCCACGATCTCGAACGGCGGGCGCGCGCGCTCGACGAGCAGTCGGCGGAGCGCAAGGCGCAGCTCAAAAAGCGGCTGCGCGCGATCTACAAATTGTCGTCGGGCGGGCTGCTGCGGCTGCTCGCCGGGGCCGAGAGCGCGAGCGATCTCGAGCTCCGGCACGAAGCGATGCGGCGGCTGCTCGCCCGCGATCTCGACGAGCTGAAAGCGGTGCGGGACGACTCGCGCGCGCTCGACGCCGATCAGGCGCGCCGGGCCTCGGAGCTGACGCGGGCGATCGCGCTCGGGCGGAAGGCGGAGGCGGCGATCGCGTCGGAGCCGGCGACCGGGCTGGCGACGATCCGCGGGCGGCTCACCCGCCCGGTGCCGGGGCCGATCGTCGCCGCGTTCGGGAGCTATCATCAAAGGGTGATCGGGGTGAAGACGCCGGCGCCGATCGTTCTCGGGCGTCCCGGGGTCGAGCTTTTGGCGCGCGCGGGAACCAAGGTGTCGGCGATCGCGGCCGGGCAGGTGCGCTTCATCGGCCAGATCCCCGGTCACGGCGAGGGCGTGATCGTCGACCACGGCGACGGCTATGTGAGCATCGTCGCCGGGCTCACAAGCGCGGAGGTCGCGATCGGGCAGCCGGTGCAAGCGGGCGCGCGACTCGGCGAGGCCGTTGGTCCCACCATTTATATGGAGCTCGCCGAAGAGGGCACGCCGCTCGATCCCGCGCGCTGGCTGGCGCCGCCTACCACGCGCTAGTCGATCTGCAATCGGTTGAAATTGATCGGCAATCGGCGGCGAGCGCGTTGCCGCTTGGCGGAGCGCGGGCTAAACTGGGCGAAGCTCGTACCAGGAGGCTCCATGCGCCGGCACGTCCGGTCCAACGCGTTCGTGATTCTCGTCAGTGCCCTGTCCGCCTTCGCCGGAATCGCGGTGGTCGGCGGCGCGGCGGTCGCGCTGCCCAAGAAGTACAGCCCGTATCACAAGCTCAACATCTTTACGCGGGTGCTCTCGTACGTGGAGAACAACTACGTGGAGAACGTCGACCACGACGAGCTGATTTACGGCGCGATCAAGGGCATGCTCGACACGCTCGATCCGCACACCGCGTTTCTCAAGCCCGAGCAGTATCGCGAGATGAAGATCGATACCCAGGGCGAGTTCGGCGGGGTCGGCATCGAGGTCGAGATGCGGCCGGCGGCCGAGACCAACCCGGATGGCACCAAAGAAAACGTGCTGACGGTGATGTCGGCGATCGAGGGCACCCCCGCCTCGCGCGCGGGGCTGCAGACCGGCGACGAGATCTTGAAGATCGACGACCTGGTGACGCGCAACCTGCGGATGGACGACGCGGTCGAGAAGATGCGCGGCAAAAAGGGCAGCGAGGTGACGCTCCTGGTGTCGCGGCCGGCGCACAACGGGCAGCCGGGCTGGAAGGCGCCGCGGGTCTTCAAGCTCGACCGCGAGACGATCAAGATCGACAACGTGGTCGCGCGCTCGTTCGAGCCGGGCTACGGCTATATCCGGCTCAAGCAGTTTTCGGAGAACGCTGACCGCGACGTCTCGAACGCGCTCGACAAGCTCGAGCACGACTCGCCGAACGGACACCTGCGCGGGTTGGTGTTCGACCTGCGCAATAATCCCGGCGGGCTGCTCGATCAGGCGGTGCGGGTCGCCGACGAGTTCATCGACTCGGGACCGATCGTTCGCACCGAGGGGCGCGACGGGCGGATCATCGACGAGGAGCGGGCGCACGCGCGCGGCACCCATCTCGGATTTCCGATGATCGTGCTGGTCAACGGCGGCTCGGCCTCGGCCTCGGAGATCGTCGCCGGCGCGCTGCAAGATCATGGGCGCGGAGTGATCATGGGAACCCAGACCTTCGGCAAGGGATCGGTGCAGACGGTGATCGAGCTCGACGACGGCAGCGCGCTCAAGCTCACCATCGCGCGCTACTACACGCCGTCGGGCCGATCGATCCAGGAGCTCGGCATCACTCCCGACGTGGTGGTCGAGCAGGTCAAGCTCGCCGACCTGCACCCGGAGAGCGGCGACGAGCCGCGCGAAAAAGAGCGCGATCTGCAAGGGCACCTGAAAAATACCCAGGCGCTGGCCAAGGAGCCGGACGTGGTGCGAAAGCGCGTGCTCGACGCCGCCTATAAGTCGATCGGGGATGACTTCCAGGTAAAGACCGCGTACGATTACTTGAAGGCGTGGCAGATCTTCGCGATGCCGACCGGCAAGGCAGCGCCGGGTGGGCCAGGGGGATCCCAGAAGGAAGTCGCCGCCGGGCTCACGAAATGAAAAAATGATGCTCGTGAAAAGTGGTAGTGTCTTGACGAGTAAGACCTAGCGAAATAAACTGTTTACCGTCGTCGTCACCGACCAACACCGTCGCAGAAGGGCATGTACAAGCTCATCATAGAGGACGACGAAGGAAAGACGACGGTCGTCCCGCTTATCCGGGACGAGATCACGATCGGGCGGAAAGAGGGCAACACCATCCGCCTGACCGAGCGTAACGTCTCCCGAAAACACGCCAAGCTGCTCAAGCAGAATGGCTCGGTCTTCATAGAGGACCTCTCCAGCTATAACGGAATCAAGGTCAACGGCGATCGGATCGCCGGGCGGGCGCCGATCAACGAAGGCGACCGGATCCAGATCGGCGACTACCAGCTCGCGCTCAAGGCGGACAAGGCGGCCCAGGCGGGCGCGGCGCCGGGAGGGGCTTCGCCGTCGCCCTCGGGTATCCCGACGATGGAGATGCACGAGCAGAAGACCACGCCGTTCATCAAGGAGAACGGCGCGGCGCCGGCGTCGATGATGGACATGGCGCCGACGGTGCAGACGCCGCTCATGTCGCCCTCGGGGCAGCAGGAGACGCCGGCCCGGCTGGTGGTGGTGTCGTCGAACTTCGCCGGCCAGGAGTTCGTGCTCGACAAGGCGGCGATCGTCATCGGGCGCACCGACGAGAACGACGTGGTGATCAACCATCGATCGATCTCGCGGCACCACGCCAAGATCGTCAAAGAGAACGGCGCGCACTTCCACATCGTCGACCTTCAGTCGGCCAATGGGGTGCGGGTCAACGGCGAGGAGTACGGCAAGGTCGAGCTGCGCAAGGGCGACCACATCGACCTCGGGCACGTGCGGCTCCGGTTCGTCGCCGCGGGCGAGGACTTCCTCTTCGATCGCGACGCGCAGGTGGTCGACGTCGGCGGCGGCAAGAAGTCGCGGCTCGGGGTGATGCTCGGGCTGATGGCGGTGATGCTGCTCATCGTCTCGGGCGCGGTGGTGCTGGTGATGCGCGGGGCCAAGACGCCGGTCACAGGCGGCGAGAACGGGCAGAGCGGCCAGAAGGGCGCCGACGTCGAAGGGCAGGTGGCCAAGCTCCTGCTCGACGCCGACGTGGCGATGAAGAACGAGCAGTGGGAGCAGGCGATCGCCAAGTGCGAAGAGGCGCTCAAGCTCGATCCGGCGCAGGATCTCGCGCGCGACAAGCAGCAGAAGGCCGAGGCGGAGAAGAAGAACGGCGCGGCCTTCAAGAACTTCCTCGCCGCCGCCGCCAAGGGCGACTACGACGGCGCGGTGGCGTCGTTCGGCGAGGTGGCCGAGGATTCGATCTACCGGCAAAAGGGCGCCGATCGCTATACGCAGGTGAAGAAGGCGTATCTGCGCGGGCACCTCGAGGCGGCCAAGAAGGCCAAGGCGCAGGGGCGGTGCGAGGAGGCGCGGCAGCACGTCGAGGCGGCGCTCACCGTCGACGAGGGCAACCTCGAGGCGCAGGAGATCGTGAAATCGTGCGGCGCGCCGGCGCACCAGGCGGTGGCGAGCACGCGGCCGCCGCGAGAGCGCGAGCCGAAGGAGCGCGAGCCGAAGGAGCGCGAGCCGAAGCACGAGCACGTCGCGGCGGCGACGCCCAAGCACGAGGCGGAGCCGCAGGTCGATCAGATGGCGGCCAACGCGGCGGCCGAGCGGAAGTTCCAAGAGGCGCAGGACGCGTACGTTCACGGGCAGTACGCCAACGCGATCGAGATCGCGCGCACCCTCATCAAGACCACTCAGGCGGGCAAGGCCTGGCGGATCATCGGCGCGTCGAGCTGCTATCTGAAAGATCGCGGCGGCGCGACCCAGGCGTGGAATCGCCTCGACGCGCAAGGACGCCAATTTCTCCGCTACGTCTGCTTCTCCCACAACGGCATTACCGTCCCGTAAAAAGCGCGCTGAATCAGAGGGCGGTCAGGCGGGTGACGGCTTCGGTCACTTCGTCGGTGGTGAGGCCGGGCCAGGGGGAAAAGGCGCGGGCGGCATCGGCGGGGAGGCGGGCGGCGAGGGCGGCGACGTCGAGGAGGCCGCGGCCGGGAGCGAGCGCGCCGACCGGGCCGCAGGCGTCGCCGACAAAGACGAGCGGCGCGCGCGGGGCGAACGCGGCGAGGGTGAGCTCGAGCGGATAGAGGCCCATCACGTCGGCAAGGTGGGCGGCGGGGAGATCGAAGCTGGGCGCGAGCGGCGCGCCGGCGGCGTCGGCGAGGAGGAGCTCGAGCTCGGTCGGGCTCGGCAGCTCGACGAAGCGGCGCGGGTTCGGAATCACCAGGGTGACGCCGAGCGATTCGGCGGCGCGGGCCAGCCTCTCGAGCGCGCGGCGGGCGGCGTCGAGCGGGCGCCAGCCGGCGGCGTCGCGGGCGTCGAGCAGGCGGCGGGCGAGATCTTCGTCGAGGGCGCCGCGGAGGAAGCGATCGCGCGCGAGGATCCACTCGGCGGCGAGGCCGGCCGC
>JANWLJ010000299.1 GCA_025450955.1 Polyangium sp. (in: bacteria)
CCTCCGGCCGCTACGAGCCCTTGAGCTGGGGCGGCAACACCGGCGCGGTGGTCGGCCCCGGCGTGCTCGGCTCGCCCGAGGGCGTGCTGCTCGCGTATGGCACCGGCGAGGTGCCGGTCCCGGCGGGCACCTATTCGCTCTTCATCACCCGCGGCCCCGAGTACGAGGCCGTCGAGACCTCGGTCACCGTCTCGGCCGGCGAGGTGCGCCCAATCTCCGCCGAGCTCGAGCGCTCGGTCGACACCCGCGGCTGGCTCGCCGCCGACATGCACGTGCACACCAGCCGTAGCTTCGACGCCTGGATGCGCGGCGACCGGCGGGTGATCTCGATGGTCACCGGCGGCGTCGAGGTGATCGTCCCGACCGATCACAACGTCTCGACCGATCTCGCGCCCGCCATCCGCGCGCTCGGCTACGGCCCCGATCGGGTCGGCACCGTCACCGGAAACGAATTCAACTTCAAAGAGGGCCACGCCGGCGTCTACCCGGTTCCGCCGCCGGTCTTCAAGCGGGAGGGCATGCCGCCCGGGCCGCCCGACTGCTCGATGGGCTCGACCGCGATCTATTGCACCACCGCCGCGCTCGCCTTTCCGCGCATGCACGCCGAGCTTCCTGGCGTGACCGTGGTGACGGTCAATCATCCGTTCTGGCCCGAGGGCGATCTCGGCTACTTCACCAATATTCAGTGGGGCGCGGGCACCGCCCACCCGCTGCCGGCGCTGCTGCCGACCGCCGGTCTGTTCGACGCGATGGAGGTCTTGAACGGTTATCAGACCCGCGCCACCGTCGAGAACAACCTGGTCGCCGATTGGTTCTTCCTGCTCGAGCACGGCCATCGCATCACCGCGCTCGGCAACTCCGACACCCACCGGATCAACTGGGTGCGGGGCGGCTGGCCGCGCACCTGGCTCCGGCTGCCGAATGATCGCCCCGGCGACACCACCGGCGCCGGGCTCTCCGAAGCGATCAAGCACAACCGCGCGATCGCCTCGACCGGGCCATTCGTAATCTTCACCGCCGACGGCGCGCAGATCGGCGACACGGTGGTGCCGCTGCGGCCGGGCGTGGTGTCGCTCGACATCACCGCCGACGCGCCGGCCTGGATCGATCTCGATCGGGTGCGGGTCTATGTCGATGGCGAGCTGCGCCAGGATTTCCAGGTCTCGCGCGGGCTCAGGCCGGTGTTTCACACGCGCTTCGACGAGAAGATCGCCGGCGACGGCTTCATCGTGGTGTTCGCCTCCGGCTCGCGCCCGCTTCCGCCCGATGTGGTCGGCGAGCTCTCGCACACCATCGGCCGCGAGATGCTGCCGTGGGCGATCACCAACCCGATCTTCGTCGACGGCGATGGCGACGGCGTGTGGAGCCCGCCGCGTCCCGCTGTCCGTCACCTGACTCGCCCACCCGCGCCGCTCGCCGCACCCGAAGAGCTCTCGGTGCCGGTCGGCTGTGGGCCGGACGATCCCACGCCGCTCGAGACGCCGGAGCAGCTCCTCCTGCCGCTTTTGGACCCATGATCGCGACCCGCGCCCGCCCATTCGTGATCGCGCTCCTCGCTTTCGGGCTCGCGCTCGGGCCGGGGATCGCGCGCGCCGCGCCGCCGCGCCAGAGCTACGCGCTGTTTCGTCTCGATCCGCTCGGCATCTCGCCGGAGATCGTCGATCAGCTCGAGCGCATCTTGCGGGTCGAGCTCGAGCGCGTGCTCGGACAAAAATTACCGTCGCGGCAGGCGGTCGAGCAGGTGACCCGGCAGAGCCGCAAGCTGTCGGGCTGCACCGCCGATCCCGCGTGCCTGCAGCCGCTCGCGCGCGCGCTCAAGGCGACTCGGGTGGTGGCCGGCAACGTCGGCGGGCTCGCCGACAGCTACGTGGTCAACTTGAAGCTGGTCGACGTCGAAGGCGCGCGCGAATTGCGCCGGGTGTCGGTGACCTTGCGCGGTTCGCCCGAGGAGCTGATCGACGAGATCCGCGTCGCCGCCTATCGACTGGTCGCGCCCGAGCGGATGGTCGGAGCGATCGCGGTGCTCTCGGACGTCCCCGACGCCACCGTCACCCTCGACGGCAATCCGGTGGGGCAGACCCCGATCGCGCAGCCGCTCACCAAGATTCCGGTCGGCGTGCACCACCTCCTCGTCACCCGCGAGGGCTTTTCGCCCTACGCCGAGGACGTGCCGGTGCGCTTCGAGAAGACGACGAAGGTGGTGGTGCACCAGGATGCGACCAGCCTCGAGGCGCTGAAAAAACTTCGGCGCGCGCGCGAGACGCCGGTCTATGCGCGCTGGTGGTTCTGGAGCGCGATCGCGGCCGGCGCGGTGGTGACCGGGCTCGCGATCGGCTTCGGCGTGCCGCACCAGGGCGCGATCGACTGCGCGCGCGGAGGCTGTCCATGAAGTGGGTGCTCGCGCTGCTCTTGGTTCCCCTGATCGCGATGGCCGCGACGGCCGCGATGGCCGCGCCGATTCGGGTCGCGATCGAGCCGCTGCGCGACGCGGCGCACGGCAGCCCCGAAGCGGCCGAGGTGACCCGCGCGCTCGCCGGCGAGATTCGCGCGCTGCCGTTTTTGGAGCTGGTCAAAACCGGCGCGAGCCGGCTGCTCGCCGTCGACGACGCGCGCCTCGGCGACGGGCGCGTGCTCTACCTGCAAGGCGTCGAGGCGGGCTCGAACAAGGTGGTGGGCTCGACCACCGTCGCGCTCTCGGGCGGCTCGGGCAAGGTCGCGCCCGGCGATCTGCCCGGGGTGCGCGCGGCGCTGGTGCGCGTGCTCGCGCCCGAGCGCTACCTCGGCAAGCTGGTGGTCAAGGTCGACGTGCCCGGCGCCGAGGCGCAGCTCGACGGCAAGAAGATCGCCGCCGGCGCGCCGGTCGAGGTTCCGGTCGGCACCCACGCGCTCCGGGTGACCCAGCCCGCCTATCGCGACTTTCTGCGCTTCGTCGACGTCGGCTACGATCAGACGGTCGCGCTCGACGTCGCGCTCTCGGCCTATCCGCTCGCCGAGGGCGAGATGACCGAGAAGCTGCGCCGGCAGGCCGCGCCCAAGCGCAAGCTGCCCTGGTACCGCACCTGGTGGGCGCTCACCCTCTCGGGAATGGTGCTGACCGGCGTGACCGCCGGGGTGGTGCTGCTCGCGCTGCCGGGAATCGCTTCGGACCGCACGGTGCAATACCGGGTCATGCCGTCGCCGTAGCCGGAAGCGGCGCCGCCTCGGCGGGCGCGCCCATCCACCACCGCTCGAGCCGCGGCCCGATCGCCACCGCGAGCGCGCTCACTCCCAGCCCGGCGATCACGTCGACCACGTAGTGCATGCGCAAATAGACCGTCGAGACGTAGAGCCCGAGCGCGATCGGCAAATAGAGCCAGAACCAGCGCCGCGCGAAACGCCAGGCGAACGCCAGCACCACCGTGGTGTGCGCGGTGTGCATCGACGGAAAACAGTCGCGCGCCACGCCTTTCAAGCTGTCGATCTGCGCGATGAAGAAGTGGGTCTTCTCGCCGCCCGGAAGGCGGGTGGGGAAGCGCGCAGCCTCGAAGACGTACGGCCCGACCGCCGGCACCAGCAGATAGCCGCAATAGCCGAGCACCGTCACCACGCACAGCGAAACCATGTATTCGCGAAACTGCGCGCGCTGGCCGCGCCAATAGAGAATGGTGGCGAGCGCGATCGGCGCGAAGAAGTAGCTCAAGTAGCAATCGATCATCACGTGGGTGAGCGCCGGCGAGGCGAAGCGGCCGAGCCACTGCGCGGCATCGACGCCGAACAGCGCGCGATCGGCGGCGATCAGCCGGGCGTCCACCACCGACGGGCGGAGGATCGGCGTGAGGTCGTGCAGCGTCTCGTAGAAGAGGAGGCCAAGGAAGAAGGGAAAAAAATCGCGGAGCACCTCGAAGGCCGGCCGGGCGGCCGCGCGCCACCGGGCCGGGCGCCCGCGCGCACGCTGCGCTTCACGAACGAACACCAGGAGCGCGAGCGCTACGAAGCCTTCGAGAAACCGCGGATGTTGAAAGGCGGTGAAATACCAGCGGCGGGTTATCGCCATTAACAGGACGAGCGCCGCTCCATATATGAAGAGCAGCGCCTCTTCGGGCCGGAGCCGAGCGCGCACCGGGTGATTCTCCGGCGCTTGCGCCCGTCGCGCAAATCCTCACTTGAATCAAAGTAAGGGAAAGGCCGTACGCGCGGATTCTTAACTATTCGTTTAACAATTTAACATGTCCGACACGTTTTGCCATAATAACAATATCTTGACCGTTTGTTATTCCATGACAAGAATGGCGGCTACACTATCGCTCTCCCACACAGGGGGGGAGCCCAAACCGGGATATGCCATGGTAGGGAAAACGAAGGATCCAAAAGGCACGCGAATCACCGTTCGGATTTCCGACAAGGACCTCTCCGATCTTCAGGCGGAGGCGCGCCGAAAGAACATTACCGTCGGCGCGGTGGTTCGCTTCCTGATTCGTGAACGGCTGAGCGTGCGCGCGTAGCGCTCATTCACGCAGCGCTTATTTCAAAAGCGCGAACAGGCGGTTGATCTTGCCGTTGGCCTGGGGGAACTTGCCGTCGCCGTAGTTGGCGGTGGCGTCCTGGAACAGGCCCTCGATGGTCTTGCGCTCGGCGGACGCGAGCTTGTGCCCGTGCATCGCCTGGGCGAGCCGCGCCATCTTGGCGGAGATGAAGGTGCGATCGATGCGAATCCCCTCGACGGTGGCGAGCAGGGAGTCGGCGTCGTATTTTGCGCGCACGTAGTCGCCCTTCTTCATCGCCTCGCGCACCTCGTCGACCAGCCGCGCGCTCGAGGGCGGTAGATCGGGAGCCAGGAGCCCTCGCTCCTGCATCCGCTTGAGCGCCTTGCGGTAGATCGGTTCGACGTCGTGGGCGCTGTACTTCAGGCCCTTGGGAATTTCGAGCTGCACCGTCTGCGGCGCGCTGCAGGTCTCGCGCTCGCGCTTGAGCTCGCGGGCCTCACGCTCGCCGAGCTCGCGCTCGCGGGTGGCCACGTCCTTTTCGCGCTCGGCCAGCTCGCGCTCGCGGGTGGCCACGTCCTTTTCGCGGCGCGCCGCCCGCTCGAGCGGATCGGCGCTGGGCGCGCCGGCGACCGCTTGGGTCGCGCGCACCACCAAGCGATCGCGCTCGGCCAACAGCGCATCGAGCTTGCCGTTCACGTCGCTCTCTTTTTGCGAGAGCGCGCTCTCCTGGGCGAGCAGCTTCTGCTCCTCGCTGTCGAGCGCGGCCTGGCCGGCCGAGTCGTGGCCGAGCTGCTTTCTCCGATCGATGATCTCGGCGCGCGCGTCCGAGAGCTTCTTGCGCTCGCGCTGGAGCACGCCGCGCTGACCGAGCAGATCGCTCTCGGTCTTCTGCAGGCTCGCCTCTTCGGTGGTGATCGGGGTGACGTCGACGGTCTTGTGCGACTTCCACAGCCGGTCGCAGCCGAGGGAGCCGAGGGACAGAATCAAGAGGAGGGCGAACGGGAGGCGCCGCACGGCTCTTACGATTGCACGTTTAGGCGAGCGTGGCCAATGTCTGCCCAGCTTCGACCGCCTGGCCTTCGCGCGCGGAGACCGCCTGGACCTGACCGTCGCGCGGCGCGCGCAGCTCGTTTTCCATCTTCATCGCCTCGACCACCACCACGCCCTGGCCGGCCTTGACCGCGTCGCCGGGCGCGACCAGCACCTTGACCACCTTGCCCGGCATCGGGCTCTTGATCGAGAGCGGTCCGGTGTTCGCGCGCGGCGCGGCGGCGGCGGCCAGCTTGCGCCGGGCGTCGACCAGCTTGAGCGGCACGCTCACGTTCTCGACGGTGATGGTGAGCTCGGGCGCGGCGCCGTCGACGTCGATGATCCGCGCCGCCCCGCCGCCCTCGGCGATGAGCGACCAGGTCGAAGCGCGCGCGCCCTCGAGGATGCGCCGCGCGTCGACGATTCGGGTGCGGCCGGCCTTGGTGACCCGAAAGCGCCCGGCGTCGAGCCGCTCGACCGCGACCTCGCGCTCCTCGCCCTTCACCTCGACGGAGAAGCGGTGAATCACGATCTCGTGACCGCTTCGGCGCCGGGGATCGGCAGCTCGATGCCGACCAGATGGGCCCACTCGACCGCGGCCCAGATCACGCCGACGAGGAGGTTCAGCGGGTCGCCGAAGAACTTCGGATCGTTGTGCTCGAACACGTAGTGGCCGATGAACTGGAGGATCCAGCCGCCGACGAACAGCCCGCCGCCGAGCAGCGGATTGAACGGCAGCATCGGCAGCGACGCCACGATCATCGGGATGCCGACCATGTGGGTCAGCTTGGTCCCGCGCTGGGTGTGGCCCGCCGCGTACTCCTCCATATATTCCTTCAGGGACTTCGCCATGGGCCCGATCTAAGACCACTGGCTTTTGCGCGTCAATCTCATTAGATTCTGCGCGACCATGAATCAGACCGGCCTCGCCAACCTCGTCGCTGAGCGCCGGATCCTGGTGTGCGTCGGCTCGGGCGGAGTCGGCAAGACCACCACCGCCGCCTCGCTCGGGCTGGCCGGCGCGCGGGCCGGACGTCGGACCTTGGTGCTCACCATCGATCCGGCGCGGCGGCTCGCCAACGCGCTCGGGCTCGACTCGCTCGGCCACGACGAGCAGCCGGTCCCGCCCGAGAAGGTGGCGCTCGGCGGCGCGCACGTCGCCGGC